>DAINBL010000030.1:0-3335 GCA_036732945.1 Nitrososphaera sp.
TAACTGCTAACTATAATATCTCAATTGAAATAGATATATTATAACTTAAACTTAAAAAAGAAAAAAGGAAGGCTCGTGAATGAGTTAGTTTGTTCTCTGCGCGCTCAGACTATTACCCGCACAGTCCAGCTGGAAGGCTGATTCCGCAGTTATTGTGCTCTCCGTAGGTGTTTCCGTTCACACTTGTAGGCTGTCCATCGGCATTGTTTAGGTCAGCTGTCTCATGGCCGTACGCAGTGTTAAAGTCTATTGTATTGCGGGTGCTCATTATATCTACGTATATGCCGTTATCTCCGTTGCCATACAGGCTGTTTGCAGCTATTACGTTATCGTCGCTACCTGTAAGGACAATCCCTTGTAACTCGTTAGCAACTGCCGAGTTAAAGGCTATGGTTGCTTCGCTACTTGATGCTGATACTATTGCAAACCCGTTTTGAGTCATAGTATTTCTGCTGATTTCAATCCCTTCTGCACCAGACATTACTATACCTACGTTATTGTTTGTAAAAGCCACATCTGAGACCTCTCCTCCTGAGCTGCCTACGAACCTAACTCCTGCATCAAAGTTCTCTATTCCGCCAAGACCAGATATGGCTACATTGTCTGCATCTGTAACCAGTATTCCACTATTGCCATCATAACCCGTCGCCAGATCTGCGGAATCGGTCTCATCTGCAGAGGTTATTTTATAGCCGTTCAGATCGATAGCTACATTGTCTGCACCTACAGTAAGGCCGTCACCAGGACCACACTCAAGATCAGATGTTAATATCGTGTCTTCTGTTACGACTTGTCCACATGATGCTACTCCGCTGCTTGGATCTAGACCTAGGCTCTGCCTCCCAGCGCCATTATTCTCGGTCGCTCCACCTTCATCACTGTTGTCATTGCTTTCAGCTGAATCTGCCTTAGGATCGTTTTCGTCTACTGTATTGGCACTGTCATCTGCCTTAGGATCGTTTTCGTCTACTGTATTGGCACTGTCGGTTGCATGTGTTGGCTGTCCTTGTCCGTCTGGTTGTGCCAGCGCTAAAGAAGGAAATGTTGTTGCACTTATCACTGCAAGTATGCTCACGGCTACTGCAGTGTAGAACGCTATGGATTTGGGCTCCATTGAGAGAGAAACCCCTATCAAACTATATATAGAATGGGTAATGCCGTACCCTGACTTTTTGCCAGTAATTTTGAAGATGTTTCTAGGACAGATCTCTGTATGCTCCTCTCTACAATATTGTAGTAATAAAGATCTCTCTTTCTCTAGTTGGATAACCCTAGGAACTGACTGATATTATGAAGGAAAATTGACAAAATATTCGAATGTTTAACAGTATTGCGGTTATCATTGCGCTAGGGATTGTCGTTCGGAAGTAAAAAAATCCATGGCCAATAATGTTAGTGTTTCAAAGAGTACTTCTAATCGTGATAGAATCGATATTATCACATCCATTCTGGATGCCGCAAACGGAGGGGCAACTAGGAGAAGAATATTGCTTGTATCAGGTCTTTCCAGTAATCAATTCAAAAGGTACCTTTCTATTTTGATAGAGAATGACTATATCAGGATGGAAATTCAAGAGAGAAGTAAAGGAACCGCAATCTACAGAACTACAGACAAAGGAATTGCTCTATTGCACATATACCAACGTATTAGGGATCTGTTATCACCAGACGCTACAGCTAACAATTGGTTCATTGACTATAGATCGAGCATACCTATGTGGCACAACATGCAGAATAAGTGAGAAGATCAAAGCGATAAAGGGAAAGAATTGAAATTTTGAGAGAATAGAGATAAGGGGAAATGCGATAAGTGGAAGTTATACATCTTTAAGAAAATTTTGAATATTGTTTTGATACTATTTCTTACTGGTGTTAGAAATTGAATAAATCTTTTGGCCACTATTAGGCAGTGCATGCCAAGCCCGATCATTCATTTAGAACTGAGTCAATAACAAGGTAGGTATACAGAAATTTTCTGCTTAAGGAGAGTAGTCCACATGATTAACATAGGATCCCGGTGCAAAGATAAGATAAAATCATCATGAGACATCGTGGCTTATCATTTCTGATCCCATCTGTGGGTCATTTGTGCATATAAAAGGATCCTTAATTTTATGAAAGAAATATCGTAGGAATGGAAATACCCATTTCATATATCCCGCTAAAACTATGTTTTCTTGGGGAGTATGCAACGACTGGTCAGGCATAGAACACCTATGCTTGCGATTATATTAGCAGTATTAGTTGCATTGTCATCCACATTAGTGATGTTAATTACTATGGGACAACTGGAAGAAACACCAGTTCTAAAAAAAGAAGCAAACTTGCAGGAGGATGACCAATTAATTGCGAGCACCGATGTAAAAGGTAAGGCTTATTTCGGACTTGGCATTTTGAATCCCATAGAGCATCGAATCATCACCATTACAAATAACAACAAAGATAACAATGCTAATGCTACTTTTATCACAGCTACTGCCAATGGTATTACAAATAACAACAAAGATAACAAGAACAACAACAATGCTAATGCCAATAATCTCGATACTCACAAAGGGGAAGAAAATAAGAAGAATAATGAGGCTACTGTAGATGCCAACCCAAATATTTTTGTAAATTCTAAAAATAATCCGACAGCTATTGCGTCTTGTGGTCAGCTAATAACTAGAGATGTCATATTGTTAAAAGATATTGAATGTCCTGGAATTGGAATGATTGTAGGCGCAGATGGAATAACCATAAATCTCAATAATCACAAATTATCTTTGGTGAATAATACAGACACATCAAGAATCCCAGAAGTGGAAGAGATTGGGATACTGGTCCCAGATCAAAAAAATATTACAATTAGAGGACCGGGTATTATTAGTGGTTTTGACAAGGCAATTGAATTTGCAGGAAGTGGAAGAGGCTATGCATTAGACCTTAAGTTAACAGATAATAATATAGGCCTATCATTAAAAGCCTCAGATGGAATTACAATCTATAGAAGCTTTATTGAACAAAATACAATCGGCATAGTATCCCAATCAAGCAAGGACGCTTTGATCGTAAGTAATCAACTATCACAAAATACCAATGAAGGAATTGTGCTTATGGATTCTAATTATTTCATAATAGGTGCTAACAGCTTAATTGGAAATGGCAATATTGGCATATTCTTAGATGTAAGTAGCTTTAATAATACGATATCATCTAACAACGTCCTCAACCATGGTGTTGATGTTAGCAATGCTGATGGGATACCAATTCACATATCAATGAATGAATATCATGAAAATAGTTGTGGCAAAGCACTTCCTGACGGAATATGCTAAAGAAAAATTCAAGAACTA
>DAINBL010000030.1:3435-11671 GCA_036732945.1 Nitrososphaera sp.
GCCTTAGATATCTCGTGAAGACGCATGGCAACCATCCTGCGGTACTCTTTCAAATTGAGTATGCCTTTTTCATCCAGCATCTCTATAAGGGTTGTGAGCCGGGCGCTTAGCTCTTCAATTTCATTTAACTCCTTGCCCGTTATCTTTTTTGGCTCTACCAAGTCGTCGCTCTCAGCGCCATGCTCTCGGTGATGATTTGTCCTTTTGCTTGGCATCTATTAGTTAGGTACATGAGCCGCAAGTATTTAATTGTCAATTGAGCAACAAAACCCTGCTAGTTGATATTATCATCATCTTGTCACGTTGAAGCTTTTTAGGAAATTAGTCGCGATATAGAAATGAGAGTATATTCTTTTTTAGCGTTCACTTGGTGCAAAAAATTGATCCAGTTGTACTCTACTTCAAATTCTGATGCATGGTATCTATGAGATCAAATTTTGGATACAGCTTTTACACTTGCCCTCTCCTTCCCAACTCGCTCTAACACCCTTTTTGATTATGCCCGCCGCCGCCAGCGACTATAAGCATATGCAGATCTTGTTTGTCATGTCAGCAAAATCCAGGGCTGTGGTTAGCTGCAAAAATCCCAGTCACACATCTTTTCAAGGTCACTTGGAGAAGACACTACCTACATGATTCAAAAAATAGGCACTATGGCTATTCTTTTAAATATTATATCCTTGCATTGTTTTTGTAGCGTGTCAGCTGATCCTGTAGTCAGAGAGCTTGAGTGGTACCTGCGTGACCACCTATTCAGGCAATCGAACGCTGGCAATACCTCATTTGAAAGAGAACTACTGCCACAGAAAATGGCGACTCTTTACCTGCGATACAGAAACTCTGACCCTGACCAGCTATCAAACATAATGACCTCTGTGATTGAAATCCTGACTGCAGAAAAGGTTGTGAGGCAGGACAGCAACGAGCTGAAGCTGCTGGGCAGGATGACACGGTTGCAGTGCGTAAAATGTTACTATATCAATTACCTAACAGAGGTTGAGCCCAGGGTCTGCCTTCGGTGCAAGCACAGTGAGCTACAGGACTTTCCAAAGAAGAAGGCGGCATGAACATCGTATGCATCAGTAACATGAACTTGGTTGGCGTGAATGCTGACCATTGACCACTATAGCATAAAAAATAATGATATGAATTTCAACGATACTTTTTGAGACGTTCTTGGTTTACAGTTCTTACCATAAAGCATTTGCCTTTGCTTATAGAAGAATCTCTTTTATGTTTTTGGTTTACTCATCAGGGACTGGTAGTGTGTTGATGATGGTCTAGAAAGCTTGATATGAACTACAGCAAGGCCTTCTAAGTAGTGCAGCTGCAAAGCAGGAAAAAGTGGACCGTCAATGGCACGTCGAGAATTAAGCCAGCCCAAGAGACTTTGAAGAAGGTGATCCCCATATCAAAAAAGATAGGCGTCACCAGACTTGCCGACATTACTGACATGGACATCCTGCGTATCCCAAATTATTCTGCAGTACTACCTGGCACTGAGGACTATATCTGGGTCTACAGCGGCAAGGGCCCAACAAAGGAGCATGCAATGGCAAGCGCATTGATGGAAAGTATAGAACGTTACTCTTCACTGCCCTCAGGCAGGTCGGGCAAATTTGTCAGGTCAAGCTATTCTGAGCTGTCTAAGACCTATAAGGTGTTACATCCGGATAGGATAGTAGAGCCAGTAAGGTTTGTGTACCGCACAGACATGATGATGGACTGGCTACAGGGCTATGACCTTGGGAGTGGCGAGGAAATAATGGTGCCCGCACCTATCGCGTTGTTTCGATACACTCCCCCTCCGCCGGCTGTCAATCCATTTGCATACTTTCATACAAATGGACTTGCATCCGGCAATGTAATGGAAGAGGCAGTCTGTCATGCGCTATGCGAGGTAATAGAGCGAGACGCAATGAGCCTGGCAGATCTCCGAGCAAGCGCTATCCCGTTCCATATATTGCGCACAATTATACATTCCTTGAATGCTGCAGCATTTTCAGTTCCCCCCATTCTAGCCGACAGGTTTGTCGACGACCCGAGCCTATTCCCTGACGTCGATATTTCAGAAATTGACTTTGGGCCTGTCAAGAACTTGGTTGAAAAGTTCAAACAGGCCGGCATTTCGCTGACGGTAAAGGATATTACCTCCGACATTGGCATTCCAACATTTAATGCAAGCAGCGTAGAGTGGATCAGCCACGACTACGGCTACCTTGCAGAGGGACATGGAACACATCCTGATGCGAGGATAGCACTCCTCCGCGCAATCACTGAAGTATCACAGACAAGGGCTGCAAACATCCAGGGCGCAAGAGATGACCTGCGGAAGATCAAGTATAACGATCAGAATACGGATGATAGACGCGCCTGGCAGTTCATGCCCTCAACAAAAAAGATCAAATTCCCAGAAGTACAGACATTCTTTAACGAAGATATTCTCGATGACATCAATCTGATCCTCCTACGGTTAAAGAGTGTAGGATTGGATCAGGTAATAATCGTTGACCTCACAAATTCAGACATTGGAATTCCAGTGGTCAGAGCAATAGTGCCAGGGCTTGAGACCTTCAAGATAACAAAGTCGGTTATGGGCATGCGGGCAAGGGCGTGTTTTAAACAATGGGCAAGCCAATAATATTTCTAGGACCATCACTGAGCCATGAAAAGGCAAGGAAAATCTTTGACGCAGACTACAGAGCACCTGCAAGAAAAGGCGACTTTTTGCGGCTAGCTGCAGATTTTGATGTAGTAGAGATGGCTGTTGGCTTTATCGACGGTGTGTTCCTGCAGGACTATCCACCAACTCCGATTGAAGTGTACCATCTGGCAAGGAAGAATGGTGTGCTATTGGCCGGTGCAGCAAGCCTAGGTGCATTGAGAGCAGTTGAGCTTGAAAAGTTTGGGATGATAGGAATCGGCAAGATATTCCAACTCTACAAGACGGGCAAGCTTAATGCAGATGACGAAGTAGCAGTCACATTTGCCTCGGAGGGTGACTACCAGCTACAATCAGAGGCTATGATAGATATACGGTATAACCTCTACCTTGCGCACAAAAAGGGATTCATCGGCGAAAAGGCAAAAGGTCTACTTGTCAAACTGGCAAAAGAAATTTACTTTCCACACCGAAAATATGCATTCATTCTCGAGGAAGCAAGGAGCAAGTATCCTATGCTTGAAAGCGAGATCAACTCTTTTGGCAGCTATATTAGGTCAAACAGAAAGAGCCTCAAGGAAATGGATGCAATAAGACTTGTAAAATATCTTAAGGAGCGATACGAGTCTGCGACTATTTCGATGTGATAGCTGCATTTATCTGATTGACCAGATTTGATATGCTGACAGGCTTTCTGATGAATGCCTTGACATCTATTTTGGGGAACAGCATCCTGAACTCTTCATAATAGATCTGAAACGCGGTTAGAAAGCAGACCTTAACACCGCTGTCTCTTTTCTTCAACTGTCTGTATAGGTCAAAGCCATTTATCCTAGGCATTCGAATATCAATTATCACAAGGTCATAATACCTAGGGGGAATGCTTGCAAGGGCGGCCTGTGGATCGTTAAAGGTGTCGACTGTGAAGCCATTGCGCTCAAGCCCCTTCTTAAGGACATTTGTAATGTCGGGTTCATCATCCACTACGGCTATCCTTTTCATGAACACATAAAATTTTGAGGCACTATTTTAATTCAATGGTTACTTTTTCTATCCAACAGATATATTCTTAAATTGTCTCCCTTTTGTTCTAAATGGATAATGAAGATCTACACCAAGACAGGGGACAAGGGCGAGACTAGACTTATCGGTGGCAAGCAGGTAAACAAGGCAGATCCGCGTATAATCGCCTACGGGGAAGTTGATGAGCTGAATTCCAGCATAGGTCTTGCGATTTCATTTCTGCGATCAAAACAGGATCTACTTTCAGATATAGCAGATATCTTGGAGCAAGTGCAGAATGACCTTTTTGTTCTCGGCTCAGATCTTGCAGACCCTTCCTGGCCACAAGTCAGTGGCAAGACGCCGCGCACTAGCGAAAAAATGGCATCTGCGCTAGAGTCATTCATCGACAGGATCGAGTCGGAGCTTGAATCGATCACATTTTTTATCCTGCCGGGAGGAAGCGTAGAAGCATCACTTTTGCATCTTAGTAGAGGGGTTGCACGCCGGACAGAGAGAGCTGTAGTATCGCTCTCAAAGAGCGGGCCAATAAACCCTGCAGTAGTAATCTATCTTAATAGGCTATCTGATCTCCTCTTTGTAACTGCTCGGCTTGCCAATAAGCGGCTAGGCATGCAAGACATCCCTTGGAGAAAGTGATTTTTTACTACTCTGTCAGCAATTGCAATGAAAGACTAACATTAAAATGCCTAAAGCTGGATTGCCGAGTTATAGGCCGTGGGCCAAATCTATAATGTCCTGATAATATTGGCCATCACTTTGGTGATGGCTGTGACGACAACTGTGCTTGCATATTTCTTCGACCTGTTGCCGCATGTAGTTGACACTGTGGTGGGCGTAGCATCCAATAATAATGCGTCTATCAGTAGTAATGAGGTAGCAGCTCAAGACAATTAGCTTTAAAGTTAGGTGTCCCATTCTCATGTATTAAGCATGGCCAGCGAAAAAGATAGTGTCAGTTGCCCCTACTGTGCATCAAAGTTCGACAACAATGAAGAGCTTTCAAAGCATATAGACAGGATACATCATGGCTCAGGCCTTCTTCAAGGCGACACGAGAAAATGGTAGTAATAGATGACCTGTCTCTTTTTTTTCGTTCAGTTTTGGAGCTTAAATCTATCAGACGCGCCGGCTGGGTCTTAAAGGTACAAGTCGAAGATGCAGAGTCAGTCGCAGATCATACATTTTCAATGGCAACAATTGCAATGCTCTTGTCGGACATGCTGGGCCTTGACACGCATAAGGTAATCAAGATGGTCCTCATGCATGATCTTGCAGAGTCAATAGTGGGCGACTACATGCCCGGCGATGTGACTCCTCGGCAAAAATTAGCCAAAGAGAGGAAGGCAATGAGGCTCATCCTGTCAGGTCTCCCCAAAGGGATAAGAGAAGAGTATGGAGAGATCTGGCTTGAATATCTACATAATAGCTCAGAAATTGCTAAATTTGTCCACAGGATAGATAAGCTGGAAATGGCGCTGCAGGCTTATCAGTATGCAAAGCAAGGATACGCAGACAAGTTGCTGTCGCCTTTCTTTGAATCCGCAAAAACAGTCGTTGGTGATGCAGGCGACATTGTAAGTGAAGTCCTAAAATCTTTAAGACCTGCATCGGCCAAGAAATAGTACATGCAGTATTTCATGGCTCTTAAGATAGGAGAAAAACGTGTAAAAGCTGCACAAGAATTGCTGACACGCTATACAGGCCATGCCATGCCTGCCCTTGCCCTCAAAGACAATAAGAGCAATATCTGGGAGCCCGTAGGAGAAGAGATGCTTTATGCCGTAGTCAAGGAGGAAGCCGGCTACATGATTGCCTTTTGCGACAGCAAGGGCATTGCAAAATCAATTGCACAGTGGTTTTCAGAAGATGTAAAGAATGAGATTATCACCAAGATAAAGGCGGAGCAAAACATGCAGGAATACTTTGGGAAGGTATCACTCCCTATCTAGTTCCCTTCATCACGTCAATTGCTGTTGCCTCTGTCTTTGCTCATACTAACATTGTTTAAAGGGTAAGTGAGGCGAAGGATGTGTGTGCATATTAATAGTAGAAGTGATTCACCATAGTTCAGCCAAACCTATAAGATGAATATTGTGAGCTGATTGCAAGAAAATGCAAGTGACTGCAGAATTATCTATCGGTCCTTGCACTTTTAGAAAGGAATAACCCAAAACGCAATAGATTGAGAAAAAATATTGCTGTGACAAAAACTAGACGTGCGGATATAGCTTTTATACCGAAGTAAGCTTATGAGCATAACCTTGGCAGACAGGTTCGAGCAGGAAATAGAGACAAGCGGACATCTTATCGATTCGATGATACTGACAAGAATATTTGATGGCATCATGGATCTTCGGGGCGACTTTCAGGTGCTCCAGTTTACCGTAGGCAAGAGAAAGAGCGATCCAAGTTACGCCCGGCTACTGGTAAAGGGGAAAAGTAAAGAACACCTTGAAAGCATACTTGAACAGGCATACAGGGAAGGCGCTCAGCCTGTATCAGTGCAGGAAGTGAAGCTAGAGCCTGCTCCAAATGACATGGTGATGCCTGACGACTTTTATAGCACCACAAACAACACAACACAAGTTTACTATGGCAGCCACTGGATAGACGTACAAAATATGATGATGGACAAGTGCATTGCGGTAGATGTCCAGCGCAAGACAGCAGAGTGTAAGATGGTGCGCGACATTGTCAAAGGTGACATGATAGTTGTAGGTGAGCAGGGCGTTAAGATAATCCCACAGGAGCGCCCCCGCGAAGGCATTGACATTTTTCAGTTCATGAGCAGCTCAAGTTCTAGCGAGCGCCCCACACAACACATTGCCCGTAAAGTTGCAAACGATATTTATAGCACAAGGAAGGAAGGCGGCAAGATAATTGTAGTGTCTGGACCGGTGCTTGTGCACTCTGGTGCAGTTGAAGCACTCGCCTCGTTGATCAGGATGGGCTATGTTGATGGCCTACTTGCAGGAAACGCCTTGGCGGTGCATGATGTTGAAAATGCGTTACTTGGTACTTCACTTGGCATGCGCGTCAAGGACGGCACACTTGCAGTCAGAGGACACCGCAACCATATGCAGGCCATCAACGAGGTTTTCAAAGCTGGAGGAATTAAGGCACTGGTTGAAAAAAAGCTCCTGAAAAGGGGAGTGATGTATGAATGCATAAAGAGCAATGTACCTTTTGTACTCGCCGGCTCTATACGTGACGACGGTCCTCTGCCTGACGTAGTCACGGATGTTGTTGAGGCACAGCGTAAGTACAAGGAAGTAATTAAGGGAGCTAATATGGTCCTGATGTTTTCCACCATGTTGCATTCTATCGCAGTAGGAAACATGCTATCTGCCTCAGTCAAGGTAGTGGCAGTCGACATTAGCCAGCCTGTGGTAACCAAGCTCATCGATAGAGGAACCGCTCAGGCAATTGGCATTGTAACGGACGTGGGCGCGTTTCTGCCTATAGTTGTAGAGCACCTAAAGGAGGTTGCTGCCGCTAAAAAAAAGAGAAACGGCTAAAATAAGTGACGTATAAAAATAAAACATTGTTGTTGTATGGTAGACAAGCCTAATTACAAAAAGCACTTGAAGCCTGAGCAGTACGAAATATGCTGGAACAGGGGCACTGAACCTCCGTTTTCAGGTCAGTATCACGACTGCAAAGATAAGGGCATCTACAAGTGTGTCTGCTGCGGCAACAGCTTATTCACCTCCGACACCAAATTCAATTCTGGCACTGGCTGGCCCAGCTTCTGGACGCCAATAAATGAAGGAAGTGTAAAAGAAGAGAGGGACAAAAATTACGGCATGATAAGAACTGAGATCATTTGTGCCAAGTGTGGTGCACATTTGGGGCATCTATTTGATGACAGACTAGAGCCAACCGGCCTGCGCTACTGCATCAATTCTTTGTCTCTTTCGCTAGAAAAGGACAAGGATAAGGAAATGCAATGAATGAGTAAGTGACAAAGATTGATTATAGTACTTGACCTTTGACAGCACAAACGTAAAAATGAGACGCGCAAGCAAACCGCTATAATATGAGAATAGCGAGTCTAGACAGGAAGTTATTATGTTTACGTACATAGGTGGAAGATAGAACAGCAGTAGAAACCTGCTCATGAGTGTCAGTCAAGACCCACATACAAGCAAGGCCAAGAGCTTCCATATAGAGGAATACAAAATTTTTTTGAAGGTGTTATTATCAACAACTGCGGTAGCAAGTCCGAATATGTTGGCAGCAGTAGGGCAAGATGTGTATGTGCCTCCTCCTCTCTTCTTCTTCTTCCTACTGCTTCTTGCAGGAAGCAAAAAATCGCTATAACGGTCATTAAGAACTCTGTAATAGAGGTTCAATCGACAATTCATTATTATTAGAGTGCACGTGCAGTAGCGGAGGATATGCCCAATCCAATTCTATCACTAGGCCTAGCATTGACACTTTTATTTTCATCAGGATATAATTTTGCAGTTGCTCAAGAAGCCGAGATTACTGGCGGAATACCCTCGGTAAATGACATCAACCTTAAAGTTGAGCAAGTTGCCAGCG
>DAINBL010000031.1:0-7878 GCA_036732945.1 Nitrososphaera sp.
GCCGCTCGTCAGACTCGAACTGACGACCCACTGGTTAACAGCCAGTTAAGCTTCGAAGCACAATATCGCGCAGCGAATTTGCTCTACCATGCTGAGCTAGAGCGGCGCATTATTACAGCAAATCCAAGGACAAAATAAATCTTTGGACTTACTGTATACCTTCTTCTTTAGAGTATATGTAAAGTCCATCTAGGAACACTCGCTGGTCTTTGCCTTTTGTCTTAGTCGATTGTTCGATATTAGCCGCAGTCTGGGAAACGTCCTCTAGACTTGGCCCCTGGATAACAATATCTTCTCCTACGACGCTGACCTTGGTAGAACCACCTACTATCCTAGAAATCCTTGCAGACCTTTCGCCAAAAAAGTTCTCAACGTGTACTTCTTTGCCCTTCACCTTGACAGAAATAGGAAAGTGTGCAAATATGATCTTAAGCTTATATGTATAGCCTCTTTCAACACCTTTGATCATCGCTGCGATTATGCTGCGCGCAGTATTTGTCACAGCCAGATCGCGCTTTCGCATTCCATAGGGTTTTATTGTTATCTTATTGCCTTGTACTGTCACTGTAGCTGGAAGCTTTGTGAAATCCTTCTTTATTGTGCCAAGTGTGCCCTTAACCTCGATGATGTTACCTTCCTTTTTTATAGTGACACTAGCAGGAGCTTCAACTTCTGCTTTTATTTCTTGCTCAGTAGACGTAGCCAACCAAAACTCCTCCAAGACCCTCCGCCTGCGCTTCATGGTGAGACATGATCCCTTTGCTGGTGGATACAAGAAGTATGCCCATGGTGTATGCGGGCAGGAACTGTCTTTCCCAACCGAAGTATCCCTCCTTTTTAACTGAAAAGCGCGGCGTAACGATCCCGCACTTGTTTATCTTGGCTAACAGTTGAATTCTGAACTTGCCGGCTCTACCATCATCAATCTGCTCAAACTCCCCGATGTAGCGATGCTTTTGCATCACACGCAGCACTTCGCTTGCAAACTTGGATGCAGGGACTACTATACACTCTCTCTTTCTTCTAGACTCGTTATTGTACACAGTTGTAAAGAGGTTAGATAGAACATTTAATGCGGGCATTTTATTTTTTTCTCCTACTCGTATTTGGCAAAGCCTATGCTATTGGCAACTTCTCTAAAGCACTGTCTGCAAAGCATCAAGTTATATGTGCGGATCAGCCCATTATATGAACCACACCTTTTGCACCACCTTCCGCCCTTACCATGAGCAAGCTTCTTTCTTCCTGTTGCTTCATATTCTCTCGGCTTTGGCATTTATTTATTCAACCTCTACTCCATATTCCTGTTTAAAGAACTCGACCGCTTCTTCTCTGTTTATCCTGTGTGTCTTCCCTATCTTGGCGCTCTTTCTCGACTTCTTTGCGATCCTATATCCTGGTCTATTGAGCACAATATTTACGTCCATTCCAAAGATTCCGATGTCAGGATTGTACTTTGTGCCTGGGATATCTATGTGCTCATGTATACCAACAGAGAGATTGCCATAATTATCAAATGATGACGCTTTAAGTACATTCCTTTTGGCTGCTATGACACGTTTTAGGAACTCAATTGCAGGCTCTCGCCTCATGGTTACAACTACCCCTATCGGCTCCCCTTTGTGAATACCAAAATCCCTTACAGTATTTTTCGCTCCACGTACAGCCGGCCGTTGACCTGTCAGTTCAAGCAGAGCATTCTTCGCTTTATCTATGGGCTCGCCGGACCTCCCGACTCCGATGTTTATCACTACCTTATGGACGTTTATCCTTTTCATGTCATGTCGCGGTATTTGTTGCTGGCTCAAGCTAATTCACCTTAATGATAGGTCTGTCAGTTCCGACAGCCATTACCATTTCAACCGGCAATTCTACTGATTTATTGTCAAATGAAACAATTGCTCGCTTTGGAAGAGAAAATACGCCATCCTGAATGTCCTCGATCTTGCCTACTGCTCCAGCATTTTCTCCTGTGATGATAATTGCTATAGAGCCCTTATCAAAAGCAATATGATCTGTGATCTTGACTTCTGGCAGGCTGATAACACATGTGTCTCCAACCTTGAGATTTTGGTCGCTTATGATAGTCTTGCTGTCATGGAATCCGTATTGGATCTTTTTGCCTCTAATAGTAGTCTTACTTGTAATCTTGATCAGTTTCAATCCTTTTTCTGCCTCCTCAATTGCAATTGGAGACAAGGACACCGAATTCTTTGGAACCATCCTGTATGCCTGGCCCATCGCTAGTTCCACCACGTCCATCAACCCGATAGCAAAGTTGGGTTCATGTCTTATAATTCCATCCACCTTGACCTTACCCGCCTTCAAAATTCTATCGACTTCGTGTCCTGTGCTTGCAACTCTGAGCACATCACGCAAAACCATCCCCAGTGGGTAAGCTCTTATCCTAGGGTGAGGGCCTGGGTTAACCCTCATCACAAATTGACCCTCTTTCCTCTTAATGGCCCAGAACGTGGGTGCTAACTGTCTCTTTACTCTAGTGTCGCCACCTTTCTTACCCATTATTTACTATCTTCCTCCTTTTTTGTCTCTTTTACGTCCGTTTTTGAGGCAGAGGGTGACTCCGCGTTAGTTCCTCTCTGCAATTTGTTAGATCTATAGTCATCATCAAGGTTTAGACCAATAACCATCACGTTTGAAGAATGAATTGGGACCTTGACTTGGCCCCCGCGGATCTTTTCTCTCTGAATACCTTCGATGTGAAATATTGCACGCTCTGTGTCTACCTTTTCGACCTTGCCCTCTACTCCTTTGTATTCTCCTCTCATTACCCTGACAGAATCACCCTTGATTACCCTTACGTTTTTTCTTCCATACTGCTTGCGCAGTGAGTCCTCAAGCATAGCACCGACCATCTTATCGCGTTGGTGCTTAGGAATATGGATGAGTTTTGGATTAATACCTGCCATAATTTTCACCTATACAATCATGCCTGCCAAGTTGGCTATTCTTGGCCATTTTTCTGCCGCCTCTGCTGCTACCGGTCCCTTAATGTCGGTTCCTTTGATTTCACCTTCTTGCGTCACAAGCACTGCAGCATTGTCCTCAAATGCTACACGGACACCGTTAAGCCTCCTTATTGGGTATTTCTGCCTGACAATGACTGCACCAAAAACCTGCTTACGCAGCTCTGCCGGACCCTTCTTGACAGTGACGGTAACGAAATCGCCTACTGCTGCTGAGGGCTGCCGAGAATGTCTTCCCTTATACCTTGTCACTTGAGCAACACGCAGTATCTTGGCGCCGGTATTGTCGGTGCACACAAGGCTTGCTGTAACTGGAATGGCCCTTGTAATATAGGGGCGGAACTCTTCGACTCCTTTTGCGGAGACTGCTCTTGACTTAGCCCCTGCTGCCATCCTTTGTATTCACCTCAATCACGACAAATGAAACTGTCTTAGCAAGACGTCTACATTCTGCAATCCTTACCTCGTCACCCTCTTTGGCCTCGACGCAGGAGGGAAGGTACGCATGCACATTAGATCTGCTTCTCTGAAAACGCTTGTACTTTGCCACTGCCCTCGGGTATTCTCTTGAAACTACAACCATCTTAGGTGCCTTTGCGCTTGATACAGTGCCAGCCAGCAGTTTGCCTCGTACAGACAGAGTACCGTGGAATGGACAGAACTCGTCTTCACATGCCTTCCTTGGAGAAGCAACAGAGACACCAATATTTCTAACCATGATTTATCATATCACCTATTGTTTAACCGCGCTATGCGATCCTCAGGTCTTCCTATCAATGCGGAACCACTTATAAAGCAAACGCAAGGGGGTGTTTGAACCTGGAGCCTTTTTGCTGCCTCTTTTGAGATCTGCCTTACTACAGAATCTTTCCTTATCCATATTGTATTCTTTGTTTCAAATACAATCGTGCCATCGCTGCCCTGTAATGTTGAATCTGAAGACTCAAGTATCTTAGCGTGAAGGCCTACGATCTCGTGACAGAGAACATTTTGACAGTTAACTGTCATTTCTGGCCTTTTCTCTCGTTCATTATTGTCTTCATGCGAGCAATATCACGCCGAAGCCAGCGAATGCTGCCTGTCTGCTTCTTCAGCGTGCCTTTTGACTTTTCAAGTTGAAGCTTTCCAAGATCTGTTTTGAGCTCGGCTAGCTTATCAGTCAGATCCCGATCGTTCATCTCTCGCAGTATTTTCGTCTTAAGTCTTGCCATCTTGGTTGCCTCCTTTTTCTTCTCCACCTTCTGCTACTGCTACCGCTGCTGCCTGTTCATTTTTGGGGGATGTTTCAGCTTCAGGAATCGGCTGAGCTTCAAAAGCCTGCGCGCCTCCAGCTTCACTTTTGAGTTCAAATTCTTGCGGTAGTGCTACCTTTGATGCAATTCTCAATTGGATACCCATCAGTCCCATCTTAGTTAAAACATGGGAGAGCCCAGTCCTGACTATCTTATCGGAGCTGTCACCGCTCTTTGGTACAATGCCAACTGTATGCTTTTCAAAGTGAGCGCGCTCTGTTCGAAGCTTTCCAGAAATCACAACTTCAACTCCTAGTGCACCGGCGCTCATTATTGTATTAAGCGACCACATGGCTGCCCGCCTAAAGGCGGTCCCTCTCTCAATAAGCTGAGCAATTCTATTGCACATTATATCAGGATTAAGCTCAGGGTTTGGGATTTCAAGAACTGAAATTTGAGGGTTTTGCAAGTCGAACTTTTGCTCGATCTTGGTCATCAGGTCCTTGATGCCAACTCCCTTCCTGCCAATAGCAAGGCCTGGCCTTGTAACATAGACAGTTATCCTTGCCCCTACAGGTGTCTTTTGCACTTCAATCCCGCCGTAGCCGGCATCCTTGAGCGCTGCAGCGAAAAATTCGTTTAGTTCCATGTTGCGAAAATTGTTCTTAATCACATTTTTCACGGCACTCATTCTCTGTTGTCTGCCTCCTGTGCAACGACCTCTACATGAACTAAAGTGTCAAACTTCGGACTTGATCTGCCCATTGCTCGTGGCTGGAACCGCTTCAGCTTTGTACCTTTATGGACAGCTGCACTCACGATTCTGAGCCTGTCAAGATCCATGCCCTTATATTCAGCATTGGATTCCAGATTATCTAATATCCGGAGGAACTCAGATGCTGCCTTTTTGGGGAATCTGCCAGCAAAAAATCCGTCACGTATATTCGATCTATGAGCCACCTCATTATTGTAGCGCCGGTATGGGATGGCCTCTTTGCGGGAAATTACATTTTCAAGTAACTCACGTGCCTTTTCAATTGACCTACCTTTAATGGCGACAGCTATCTCACGAGAATGCTTATGAGATATGTCTTTTTCGCGTATTGAAGCACGCACATGTTTTGTTTTATCATAACTTTGAAAAGCGTAACCAAATTGTGGCATGCTTATCACTTTAATGGAACGTAAAGGCTAGACCTCGACGCGCCTACACCAGGTGTTCCATGCTGTACACGCTTATTTGTAATCGCATATTCGCCAATGTAGTGTCCAATCATTTCTGGCTTGATGTTAACCTGTACAAAGTCTTTGCCGTTATGAACATAAATAGTCAGACCAACCATGTCAGGAAGAATAATCATGTCGCGGGTATGTGTCCTTAACTGGCCCTTAAGCTTTCCATCTCGTGCAAGCTTGAGCTTCTCTCGAAGCTTTCTCTTATCGTCGTTCATATAAGAACTGACGCGCTTATCAAGCGATCTGCGCTGTCTTGAATTGAGAAGCGGAAGCAGGTTCTCTATTGAGAGCGATTGCAACTGCTCTGGTGTGTAACCTTTAAACTTAAACTCACGTACCAATTATATCACCCGATCTTTGACTTCCATGCCACTTTTAAATCTAACGAGAAAAAGGTGCCCTTCTATACTAAAGCCAGCTTTGTTGCAAGATCTCTTGCTCCTTCTGGAGTCTTGAATTTGACGAAGGCTTTTTTGCCCCGAATTGTCCTTGTGGTGTTGACCTCTTCGATGTCAGCTTCATAGAGCATATTGATTGCTTCAATGATCTGCTTCTTGGTAGCCTTTTCTGTCACGATGAATGCAAGCTTGTTCTCCTTTTCTATCTGGTTGAAGGTCTTCTCTGTAACATATGGGGCCAGTATCATGGTCGCTGCTTGCTCTGAAGTCATATTGCTCTTTGGAGCAGGCGCCGGTGCCTCTTGTTTCCTTTCTGGTGTAGGCTCTGATTTCATTGCTTTTTCCTTGCTCACCTTCGGATCACCTCCAATACCTTGTGCATGGGTGCATGCAGTGTCTTCAAATAATCAATTGCTGATTGCGAGTAAATTGTTAGCCTTATTGGCTTTGAGCCAGGCACCAGATCAAGGATGCTTAATTCCTTGACATGCTTAATGTTAATGCCTGGTATTGACCCAGAAAGCGTGACCAGTTTAGAGTCATTTCCAACTATAATGAGGGCGCTTGTTCCAGAGCGAGCGGACCTTCCCCTACGCCTTGCAGTTCCTGATCTTGCCTTTCTGACGAGGCTTGCTCTTGCAAGGTCATCTCCAAGCCCAAGACGTATCAGGGCGTTCTTCAGGTCTTTTGTTTTGGCTATTGATTCAATGTCGTTTGAAACGACTAGAGGAAGTTTAACCTCGTTACTTATCTTGTGGCCGCGTCGTTGTACCAGCTCCTTTTTCGCAGTGACCGCTATTGCAGAGCAAAACCCGAGCTGTTTTTCCTTACGGTTGATTTTTTTGTAAATATCTTTCCAAGACTCGGGCGGATGGGCAACTCGCCCATGCCTCACGCCAGCAACCCCTGCAGCCTGGCCTGCTCTAGGAAAACCTTCTCCTCGAGCCCTCGCAAGCCTAGCAATTCCAAGGCCTGTATTGCGAGACTCAGCGCTAACCATCTCGCCGGCTGCTGGATAGCGTCCCTGTCTATGGTACGAATGCGAAAGGACGTTCACGTATACTTTATGGATTACTTCAGGCCGATATGGGGTATCAAAAACTGCGGGCAGCTCTATCTCGCCAGAGTCTGTGCCGTCCAGAGCAATAACCCTGGCTTTCATTTAACAACCAGCTCCACGACCTTTGGCTCAACTACCTTCTTAGAAACACTACGTATTGGTTGCCTCATCTTTACCAACCGCTTTGGTACACCCGGAACTGAGCCTCTCACTACAATATAATCACCTTTGACTAGGCCAAAATGTTTAAAGCCGCCTGAGGGATTTATTGAATTCTCCGCATCTTTTTCTGTGTTTGACATTATCAATATGCGCTTGTTGTATTCAGTTCTCTGGTGGAATCCCCTCTGACCCTGCCTAGCCACAGTATACATAACTACAGCCGGTGAGATTGGACCCAAGGTACCAACAGCGCGGACACTCTTTCTTGATTTGTGTTGTTTTCTTTTAACGCCAAACCTCGTGACCGGACCTTCTATTCCTTTCCCGCGGGTAATACCAAAAACGTCAATATTCTGCCCAGTTTGGAAAATGTCATTTATTCTCATTTCCCTTCCAAGAATGCTTTTTATGTAGTCATATTGCGACCTAGCGTCCTTGCCGGAAACTGCTACTTCAAATACGAAAGGCACTTTTTGTGCAAGGCCGATTGAATTTGGAGAGACTGAAACAATGGCCAACACCTCACTTGCATCATCGAGGAGAGATTCTACCTTTGAAAAGCCATCATCCGCAGTACGCTTCGGGTCAAACTTCCGTGAAAGCTCTTTTGGTAGGTCTTTTGCATAGACATCGAATAGAGCATGCATACCGTAAAGATCGTGTTTATAGCCGCGAATACCAATAATCCTGATCGGCGGCGTTGCAATTACAGTTGCAGCATTCAACAGTTGCTTGCCAAAATTCGGAGTCTTCTCTCTATCATCTACTGTCAAGATATTAATACCTCCAGCTTTGAAACCTGC
>DAINBL010000031.1:7978-11112 GCA_036732945.1 Nitrososphaera sp.
TTTGCCACATGTACTGCACGCAAAGGGCTGGGCTATCCTTGCCCGGGGATTAGCTTTATCGCCGCTGTCTGTAGTTGGACCAATACTTGAAGCAGACATCTTACCAACACGTTATCTAGGAGCAGTATCAAATTTATCAGTTACAAGGAGGATTTTTTATAAAAGAGTCCTTTTATGATAGATGGATATCATACTAGTTTCGTCTATCACATATGTTCCTGTGAGATGGGAAAATATATATATTCTCTTCCGCCTATTAGATTCTTCAAGTTCACGGCATTATACCTAAAAGTACTTGACGGCAATAAAGGTCTTATAAGATCTTATTTAGATCTACCAGAATGTTCGGTTAATTGCAAAGCGCTATTCAATATCGCCAGAGCTCCAAGCACCGCTTCTTCGAGCCGTACAGTTTCAGTGCCTTGATTTGGAAACATGTTTACAACGTACCGGTACGGCTTGATGCTAGCACCTTCCTTAGCTAGGATCTCTTGGAGACCATATTTAGGCGATCCAAAGGCGACTAGAATGTTCTGAACACTTTTGGCGTGATCAGCGAGCTGGGCCTCGATATTTTTGAAGTGGCGGCCCTTTCTTGACGTAATGATTATGTCGGTTTCTTCAACACTTGTAAGAAGCTTCGAAATCGACGGGACTTCTTTTACTTCGTAGCCCCAATAATCAAAAATGTCTTCCTCTATTGCTTGGACAGACTTGAGGTTAGGATACGATTCTGTGAACCGCACATTCACTTTCTTACCTTCAAAGCCATCGCCCATAAAGGGCACAAGTGATCCCAACCCTACCTCAACAAATAGCTGACCCTTGACCTTGACTACAACGCCTGTCCGGATGTCGCCAGCTTTAATTTTCTTGATATCATCGACTACCCTGTGGTGGGGTGCCTTTATCGGATGTAGTATGCCAGCGTATTGCAGCTGGTGCATCATGGGAAATAGGATCTTTCTGAGGTACTGAGGTGTATCAAGATAGCGAAGTATTGTCTTGAGCAAATGCGGGTCATCTTTTTCAAAGTGTGATAGAGAATCATGATAGATATAGATCCTCTTAACCTTAAAAATCGAGCAGGCTCGAGCAAACTGTGCTATTTTGATGCTTTTGTCGCGCTTTGTCTGCTCATCTGAAAGTGAGGAGTCTGGTATTGTTATCCACAGATTGGGCATTACTCCCGTATCAGCTCTTCAACTGCGCCTTGCAAAAATCCATTTGATCCAAAGTAAGTCCCTCTCAAAAGACCTTTTCTGTCGACAAGTATCGTGGATGGGGTGCCCCGTAACGAATATTCCTCAAAAGTCTTGGCGGAGTACTCCTTTGATTTTAGGTAGTGCTTTACGCGCTCAATCACTACCTGTCTGTCTTCTTCAGTATATGACCTAAAGTTAGGGATGTTGGCTTCGATAAAGTCCATTATCTTGCTCTGGGTCAGCGGTCCGGAATCTTTCACGAGCATGTCCGTGGCAACAGGAAAAGGTATCTTGTAAGGTAGCTTGTTACCTCCGCTTAGCTGACCACTGCTACTAAATGCACGATATGTCTCTCCTACGACCTCGCCCGTGGTGACTAATTTTTGCAGGTTCTCGAGATTGTTTTTGTCGAAATCCTCAAAGGCAGTTGCAAGACCTAGAACCGTCACGCCACTATCTCTATATTTTCTGTAAATCTCAATTGCTTCGGGGATGCCGTAAAGAAAGCAGCCAGGGCAATTGACCTGAAATACCTCGATTAATACAACGTTGCCTCTTTCTTCTTCGATATTAGTCGGTTTTCCCTGTACCCAAGTCGAAACGGCTAAGTTCGGAGCTTTCGCACCTATTGTCGCTACCATTGTTAATTTAGTTTAATGGGATCTGTATAAATTGGTTTTATCAAGCCCCGCGCTTTGAGGCCCTGTCTTTAGCCGTCGCTGCATATCTTTGAATTTCGTCGTCTTCTGCCTTGCGCATTATCTTTGCCTTATTGTCAATTATCGCCATCTTCAAGTGCCGAGTGCCTGTCTTTTCCTCACTGACCATATATATGGACTCGATGGCAAGAGCTGCACCCTCATCCAGGCCAATGTCCGGCTTGTAGCTTTTTTCTAAGAATTCAGTTACTTGATCGCTCCCAGCACCAATCGCAACAGCATCATAGCCGATATACGTGCCGCTTGGATCTGTCAGATAAATAGCAGTGCCATTCTTGTCAACACCTGCAAGTATTAGAGCAACGCCGAATGGTCTAACACCTGCATATTGTGTAAACTGCTGAGCCATGTCTGCTAGGTTCTTGGCAACTCCCTCAACGTCTACTGGCTCATCATAGATAAGCCTGTTGCTCTGTGCGAAGAACCTTGCATGGTCGACCTGAGTGCGAGCATCAGGAATGTATCCCGCCGCCGCGACACCAATATGATCGTCGACTTGAAAGATTTTTTGAGTAACATTTGATATCTGGAGCTTTCTTGTTTTTTCCTCTACTGCAAGGATTACCCCGTCTGTACTTTTAACGCCTATTGCAAGTGTTCCGCGCCTGACAGTTTCAATGGCATATTCTACTTGGTAAAGCCTTCCATCTGGCGAAAATACTGTGATGGCTCGGTCATAGCCCGCTGCTGCTGGTAACAATTCGATCTATTTTTTTTGTAATGTTCCATTTAAGCCTACCTATGAGAGACTAATCAAAAGCAAATGCAGTCCTAGATCATTTTAATAACGTTTCATGGCAGGAACTATAATGGTTCAGGATGACGTGACGTTTTACGGCCACCCTAATATTCGGTCGCTTCATGCTAAGACTATCGAAATAACCAAGGATGAGCACCTGACGCCAAGGGGCGATTGCATAATAGGCGTAAGAGCCAACAAGGCATGCGCGGATTTGGATGAAGCACTCAAGCACAGACTAGCATCAAACTTAGCAGTAGTAAAGATAGAGGTAATGGTCGAAAACGACTCATTCCTTATAACTGGCGTGGGTGACCATCGGCTCAGTATGTTAAATTCACACGATATAGTGATACGTAGGACAAATTTTGCGTGCCCTCGGACGATGTCTATTCTATGCAATAAGGCCTCTTCAGAGGTGCCAAGGAAAATGGTAGAAAGACTGCAGGACCGAGATACAAAGGGGATATT
>DAINBL010000032.1:0-2067 GCA_036732945.1 Nitrososphaera sp.
GATGAGATGGGTCTACAAGGATGACTTCGTACCAGATGTTCATGCCGTCCTTGTGAAGGAAGTATGAGCCAAGCACCTCAAGGTTTGGGAACTTTTCGCTTACTCTTCGCTCAGCAACCTTGCGCATACTGATGCCCTGCTTGATATGGACGACACCTATGTGTTTAGGCCTTCTACCTGAAACTGGTCGCTGTTTTCTCATGCCTCCTCTACCTACACGAGCTCGGACGATAACGAGGCCCTGTTTGGCCTTGTAGCCTAGCGTCCTTGCTCGATCAAGCCTGCTTGGTCTCTCTATCCTGTGGATGGTTGGCTCTGCTCTCCAGGCTACCGCCTTGGATTTGAGCTCATCGGAATTCTCCTTCCACATTCGATGCCATGTTTGGGCCATGTAGCTGTGCATGATATTACTTCTCATGATTTCGGCCCCCTTATATGTCATATTACGCCGCGCAAAATTTGAATCACCTTTTCTGCAATAACCCTCGAGGCAAGCTCTTGTGCCTCTTTTGTCTGCGCGCCAATATGAGGCGTGCACACGACGTTTGTTAGATTCATTAGTTGCTTGTTGGTAGGAGGTTCCACCTCAAAGACATCAAGTGCTGCGCCTGCAAGCTTGCCACTCTTTAGGACTTCGTAAAGTGCGCTTTCATCAATTATCTCACCTCTGGAAGTGTTTATCAGGTAAGCCGTTGGTTTCATTTTGGCTAGCCTCTCTGAATTAAACATGTACTTCGTCTCCGGCGTCCCTGGTACATGGCACGTTACAAAGTCTGCACTTTCCAGAAGGGTATTCAAGTCAGTCACTATCATGCCAGTTTCGCTGATGAATTCACGATTAATTGGGTACGGATCGTAGCCTATTAAGTTCATGCGTAGCGCTTTTGCCATCCTACCGATGTTGCGCCCGATGTTTCCAACACCTACAATGCCAAGGTACTTGCCTGACAATTGCGTGCCCATGAGGTCTTTTTTGATCCAATTGCCTAGCTTGGTCTCTGCATCTGCTCTTGGTATGCTCCTTGCTAGAGATATCATGAGTCCGATAACAAGCTCGGCTACTGCTATAGAAGCGGCTTCAGGCGCATTAATTACTCTAATCTTCTTAGCTTCAGCAGCCTTGACATCGACGTTGTCCATTCCGACGCCCACGCGGGCAATTATCTTGGCTTGGGTAGCAGCGTCAACAACCTGCTCGGTGACCTTAGTTCTGCTTCTTACGATTAGAACATCATAATCCTTAACTGATGACACCAGCTCAGCTGGCCTGATGTCAGGTTTATAGTGGACGGCTAGCCCTGCGCGCTTCATGCTGTCGATCCCAACCTGATCAATAGAATCACAAACTAGCACCTTGCCGCTGACTTGCACGGAGCTTTGAGAATTTTAGTAGTAATATAATGTTTGTTACGTTAGAGAATATTATTAGTAATTGTTTACATCAAAAGAAAGATAGTCATTCTCAAAATATTGATGTAGTGATGATGATTGATTTTCACCTTCCGAATCTTCGCTATTGTGGCTTATGCTTACAGATTTATCGCGTATCTATAGAGGAAATCCTATCAAATGAGTGAGCTTTCTGCAGGCATCCTCATGATCACAACCTAGATTATGACCTGTCAGATAATGGGTCACACCAAAACTCAAATTATTTTTTAACTTCCAATCCCAATCATGTCTCATGAAGGGGATAATGCTGATTTGAAGGTCCTTTGCCATTATTGCTTATCGAGTTTTGCAAACTTGCTAATATTCTTGCCCTTGTTTGCCTATTAAATAGGAGTAACTATTGTCTCAGAAAGGCTTCAGACCATCATATTTTCGAAATGAATTTTTGGCGAACTCTTAAAACTATATCTTTTATGTACTGCTTAAAGTGTGGCTCTGATTATGGTAGGTAGCAAAGCAGCAAGCTACATCCTCCGAATACAAAGAGATGAGTTTGAAAGACAGCTTTATGGCCAACGCTTAGTCTATGTCAGCATAAAACGCAACTGGTTGCATACTATAAAATTGCTGTTTATCCGAAAATCTGCATTCATTGGCTCAGGCATAATTGATAGG
>DAINBL010000032.1:2167-5396 GCA_036732945.1 Nitrososphaera sp.
AAAATTGCTGTTTATCCGAAAATCTGCATTCATTGGCTCAGGCATAATTGATAGGTTTTTCTCACTTGACGAGCTAAGAGAAGATGAGAAAAAGATATGTCTTGAAAACAACTATTACGGCAAGATTGAGTTTGCAAAACTGGTGCGGTTTTATCCTGTGGTTGCAGTGGAAGATACACCTGTCGCAGGCCAGAATACTCTTGGGCTGCATGGTGCCAGTCTGCCATGCTCTGATGCTCTTCAAATTGAGCGGCTTGCAAGGGCAAGACTAATAATATAATGATAGATTTTTGTCGATTAATTTATTACAGCGGATTCTTTAGTATTGCGCATTTGGCTATGTCGTTCAGGATTGACAAAGATTCTCTTGGCGAAGTCAAAGTTCCATCTAGCGCCTACTATGGACCTTTTACAGCTCGTGCAATCAACCAGTATAAGGTGACTGGCCAAAGGGCCCATATCAACCTGATAAGAGCTTATGTCATGATCAAGCGCTCGGCCGCGCTTGCAAACAAGGAGCTCAACATGCTGGATAATGACAAGGCACAGGCAATAGTAAAGGCGTGTGATGAAATCTTGACAGGCAACCTACTCGATGAATTCGTGGTAGATGCAATCAACTCAGGCGCTGGAACCGCATTTAACATGAACACCAATGAAGTTATTGCAAATAGGGCATTAGAGATCCTTGACAAGACAAAAGGCGAATATGAAATCATCAGCCCAAACGATCATGTTAACATGTCGCAGTCGAGCAATGACACCTTCCCAACCGCGATGCATGTTGCCATTTTGCTCAACACAATGGAGACGACTTCCTCTCTTGATAAATTGATTGCTTCCTTGGAAGGGAAGGCAAGAGAATTCGCGGGGCTCATCAAGATTGGGCGAACTCATCTGATGGACGCAATTCCAGTTACGCTTGGAGCCGAGTTTGAGCAGTATGCTTATTCGCTCAAGCAAGCAAGGACAAGACTTGTTCAGGCAATGGATGGCATGTGCTATGTCGGCCTTGGAGGCACGGCGGTGGGTACTGGTGCCAATACTCCAAAAGGCTACAGACAGCTTGTCATTCCACACCTATCAAAGATTTCAGGGCTGGACTTGAAACCCTCTGAGAACATGTTTTATTCCCTCCAGAGCAAATACGATGTGGCAAATTGTTCATCGGCGCTTCGCAATCTTGCAATAGATCTCAACAAGATGGCAAATGATATCCGACTTATGGCATCGGGGCCGACTGCTGGCTTTGCCGAAATTCTGATCCCTGCAGTGCATGCCGGCTCATCTATAATGCCGGGCAAGGTCAACCCGTCGCTTGCAGAATGTCTTAACATGGTATGCTTTAATATAATAGGAAACGATGTTTCAGTTGCAATGGCAGCTCAAGCGGGCCAGTTTGAGTTAAATGTCATGCTGCCGGGCATGTTGAAATGTATCCTTGACTCGACTGACATGCTAAAGAACTTCTTGCCGATATTTGCGGCCAACATGGTGGACGGCATTGAAGCAAACAAGGACCGGCTGGAATCATATATAGAGAAAAGCCCCGTACTAGTCACATTACTTAATCCATATATTGGCTATCTAAAAGCAGCCGAAATATACAAGGAGTCGCTCAAGACCAACAAGAGCATTAGCGAGTTGGTTGTGAGCAAAGGACTGATGACAAAGGAGCAGCTTGACAAGGTGTTATCAAAGGAAAACATCCTTGGTGCCTCCGTTTAGTTTTTTTGTTTTTGAATAATGCCCTGGCGGGTTCTTGCAAGGACTAGAATGGTTGTGCCAATAAGTGCTGCCTGCAATACATAACCACCAATTATTAGGATTACCGCGTTGAATGGCTTAGAAAATGTTGTCATCATCTCTACATGGGGTGATGCAAGTGAGTTCCCCACCATTACAATGACTGCAAGCGGGATGCACGCATAGAGTGCTTTCCGAAAGCCCTTGTAGGTCAGAATCCCTAGGGTAATGAACAACAGCTCAAGTGCTATAGCCCTGTCTAAGAATTGCGGGTCGCCAAATGGGATCGCAATTGCACCCACTATGCTTATTGCCGCAAGTATAATGACAACAGGAGTAAAGCGCATCACAATTTCATTATCAAAATTTCAATTAAATCTTTTTTGCTAACTATTAATAACGATCTTTAGTATTCTCAGAAGATATGAAGGCTGCACGGATAATAAAAACCAACGAGCCGCTTGAAATCAAGGATGTCAACATCCCAAAGCCAAAGAGCGATCAGGTTCTTGTAAAGGTTGAAAGTGCAGGCGTATGTCACAGTGATCTGCATCTGTGGGAAGGCGGATATGCTGGCCCGCAGGGCGTGTTTATGAAGGTTGAAGACCGCGGGGTGAAGTTCCCTCTTACACCTGGCCATGAAGTTGCCGGAACGATCGATGAAATAGGCGAATCAGTCACGGGTTTTTCTAAAGGCGATAAAGTGCTAGTCTATCCTTGGATAGGCGAGGGAACTTGCCCCGCATGTCGCATCGGTGAAGAAAACATTTGTGATAGCCCAAGGAGCCTTGGAATATACCAAGACGGAGGGTATTCAGAAATGGTTCTTGTCCCAAGCCACAAATATCTAGTCAAGCTGCAGGGGCTCGATCTAAATTCTTCTGCGTCGCTTGCCTGCTCCGGCCTCACGGCATATACAGCTGTTAAGAGGGCAGAGTCGCATCCGGGTCAAACGGTTATCGTAGTCGGAGCCGGCGGCCTTGGGTTAATGGCAGTGCAGCTTGCCAAGGCAACAACAAATGCGCGAATAGCCATTGTGGACATTGACGAGAAGAAACTTGCAGAGGCAAAGAGACTAGGAGCCGACGAAACTATCAATTCAGCAGATGGAGACCCTGTTAAGGGTGTCAGAGAAATCACAAACGGCCTTGGCGCGGAAACAGTCATTGACTTTGTCAACAACGGCAAGACCGCGCCAAACTCTCTAAACATGCTCAGAAAGAGGGGTCGCCTTGTGATGGTAGGGTTGTTTGGCGGATCACTAGAACTGAACCTTCCACTTGTCCCCCTGCGGGCGTTTACATTGACAGGAGCCTATACCGGCAAGTTCGCCGACCTAGTGGAATTGGTCGCCTTGGCTAGGATGAACAAGATACAATCATTAGTATCTAGAAAATTTACGCTAGATCATGCAAACACCGCACTTGAAGAGCTCAAGGCAGGCAAGATTATTGGAAGGTCGGTAATCAATCCCTAAATAGTC
>DAINBL010000032.1:5496-10695 GCA_036732945.1 Nitrososphaera sp.
ACACTTCAATAATCTCTGAACTTCTTATAAAGTTTAAGAGCCTAAAACTATCGTGGCAAGCGAGGATAAAACTAATACTTATGATGAGACAGTGAGCAGGACAACCTCAGAGCCCACGGCTGACGTCACAGTTACTGAAGAGACAGCTATAACGACGGTACCAGCCGGCGAGGTTGAGACGTATGAAGTGCAGTCGGAAACAGCAACATCGGAGGAAGAGTCTGTCTCTACAAAAGCCAAAGAGGCCGGAAGATCGCTCAAAGATCTTATTTATTCGCTTGGCAAAAAGACAAAGGAAGTAACAGAAGAAAAAGCACGGGAACTTAAATCCCAATCAGTCGATATTAGCACTAAAACAGATGCACGAGACATCCAGCACCTGGGTGATGACGTTGAAAAGCTGATTACAGTCTTTGAAGATACAATGACAGAGATACGCAAAGAGCCATATGATGAGCAGGAAAAGCTGCTCGTCGGATACAAGAAACTGCTGGAGGAGCAGATAAATGTCATCAATGCAAGGCTATCAATGGCTAAGCGTCTAAAGCCAGGTGCCTGACTGAAAGAATCCTCCCTCTCTACTCTACCAGTAGTTTGCTTGCAATATCCTTTACTACTACAGACTTGACGTTCACAAACTCCTTGATGCCAAACTCGGAAAGCTCCCTGCCAATACCAGACTTCTTGACTCCACCAAACGGTAGACGCGGGTCAGACTTTACCATTTCATTCACGGACACTATGCCAGTTTCAACCAGACGTGCCAGTCGTATACCTCGACTGATGTTATTTGTCCATATGCTCGCACCAAGTCCAAATTCGGAATTGTTGGCTTCTCTTATTGCTTCCTCTTCGTTGTTGACCACTATAATCGGAGCTGCTGGGCCGAACACTTCTTCCCTCACGACTTCCATGTCGTGGTTCACATTTGAGATTATAGTCGGCTCATAAAAGAACCCCTCCTTGTTGATAGGTCTGCCACCGATTAGCACCTTCCCACCCTTGTACTTTGCATCATCTACCTGCTTGGCAAGTGCGTGCCTCTGGCTGTCTCTAACAAGGGGCCCTACGGTAGTCTTGGAGTCAAGCGGATCGCCAACGACTTCAGCTTGCGTATTTTCTACAAACAGCATTGTGAACTTGTCTGCAACCTCCTTTACAACAATAAATCGCTTGGCAGCTATGCAGCTCTGACCATTGTTCAGCAGCCTCGACTGAGTTGCCATGTAGGCAGTCTGGTTAAGGTCGGCATCTTCGAGTACGATAAAAGGGTCGCTACCCCCTAGCTCTAATACGAACTTTTTCAGATCTTGAGAAGCAAGCTCGGCCACTCGCCTGCCTGTGTTGACGCTTCCGGTAACAGAAACGGCGTCAATGTTTGATTGTACTAGTGCCTCGCCAGCTCGATAGTCTCCTACTACTGCCTGAAATATGTTTTCTGGAAAGCCAGCATCCATGAATGCCTGCTCTATTTTTATTGCACTTCCAAGGCAGATGCTCGAGTGCTTTAATAAACCGACATTTCCCGCAGTCAGCGCTGGCACTGCAAACCTCATGACCTGCCAGAATGGAAAATTCCATGGCATGATACATGCTACAACTCCGAGCGGCTCAAACGACACGAAGCTTTTGCGAAATTCAGTCGGTATTATTTCATCACGCAAGAACGCTTCTGCGTGCTCGGCATAATAGTCGCAGACCCATGCACATTTTTCGATTTCTGCTAAGGATTGCCTGATCGGCTTACCCATTTCTTCCGTGACCATCCTTGCATATTCTTCCCTGTTTTTCCTCATTACTCTGCCAAGCCTACGCATATATTCAGCGCGCTCTACAACATCCAACCTTTTCCACTTGGCAAATGCTTCTCTGGCGGCCTTTACCTTCCTGCTGACTTCATCAGCGGTTACATTTTCGTAGGTCGCAAGTATCTTTCCAGTGGCAGGGTTGATAGTTTCAATCTTGGACATTTGCGACAATGATTGTACTTCCAGACATAAGAAATTATGTGTATCCCGCGGGCAGGATTTGCTCCAAATGGTTTTTGACCAGTTTGTTTGAGCCTGCGACTCTTCGGTTACTGCATTATTGTACGCCCGATAGGCTGCTTCACGCGGTCAGCTACTGAGAAGCCGACATCTACAGCCGAAAGCTCTACCAGGCTGAGCTACCGCGGGACATTTCCGTTTGTTGCAAGAATGCTATATAATTGTGGCGTCAGAGATACTTGGCAACATCGAGCACAAAATAAGAAATGATTTTGTCAGCTCCTGCCCTCTTTATTGAGACTAGCGAGCAAACCTTCCATTCCTCTTCATCGATCCACCCACGGGCTGCAGCGGCCTTTATCATTGCGTATTCCCCGCTGACGTTCTGAACTGCTACTGGATAATTGAACTTATTCTTTACCATCCTGACAAGATCAAGGTACATGAGAGCAGGTTTTATCATGACCATGTCTGCCCCTTCATGAATGTCAGTTTCTATTTCTCGCAGGGCAAGTCTAGAGTTCGTATACGATACTTGATACGATGACTTATCTAGTCGCTTAGTCATTTTTGCGAATGCTGCTGACCGAAAAGGCGTGTAAAGGGATGAAGCGTGCTTGGCAGAGAAGGAAAGTACTGATGCATCAAGCCCGCGGCTATAAAGCTCCTTCTTGATTGTATAAACCTGCCCGTCCATCATGGCAGAAGGTGCGATTATATCTGCGCCGGCTTCTGCATGGCTTACCGCGATCTTCGCTAGGATCTTTAGCGTAGCGTCATTGTTTACCTTGCCGTCGTTGCTGACGATGCCGCAGTGTCCTGTCAGGTTGTACTGGCAAATGCAAACGTCCGTTGCAACACTCATCGCACTACCAAAGGATGACTTGATTTCCCTTATTGCGTCCTGGACAATGCCTTTTCTGTCAAAAGCAAATGAGCCAATTGGATCCCTGCTCTTCGGTATGCCAAAGATAATCACTGATGAAATACCGCTATCAACAATTGATTGCATACGCTGCGAGATCTTTTGAATAGGCGTCACTGCCATTCCTGGCATTGATTTTATCATGCTTGGACTATCAGAAACAAATACAGGAAATACAAGGTCGCTTTTGCATAGGCCCGAGGAGGCAAATATTGCCTTGTAGCTTTCCTCGGCGATGCATGTGTTTTGCCGCTGCAAAGGGTATCTCATTACTTGGCGCGATCTCTTTCAATATATGTTTTCACAGTAGCACTAATAATCAATCACAAAACTCAAATGACATCCAAAGGCCGAAAGCTAATATGTGCAGGATAACTGTAGGCATCCCTTCATACAACGAAAGGCAAAACATAGCAAACCTCCTACAGGCGATTGAAGAACAGCACACACAGATATTTGAAGTCCTTATTTCAGATGATTCATCTGATAATACGCCTAGCCTTGTGCGCGATTTTGCCCAACATTCGTTGCTTGACATCCAACTTTTCCACCATGATACAAGAAGAGGCGCCGCAGCGGCGTGGAATGAAATTATTCAAAGGGCAGCTGGCGACATCGTAGTCCTTTATGATGCTGACACCATTCCTCACCCTTCATGCACCGAGCAGCTTGCATCGCACATTCAAGGCGAAGTTGGAATCTGTGCATCAAACTCTCAGCCGGTACAGTCAGCAGGCATAGCTGGCAGGGCGTCTGTATTCATCTCCAAATGGCTCAGGTCTGTGAGGCTAGCGCAGCTGTCTCAATACACGGTGATGGGCAGGGCCCTTGCCATTAATGCTGGCGAAGCTAAAAAAATTGAGATACCAACTAACATGATCGCAATTGATCTTTACATGCAGTGCAAGATTCTTGAAATGGGCAGGGATGTAATTTACAATGACAGTGCGATAGTTTACTTTAAACCTGCTAATAACATATATGATCTAGCATCGCAGGTGGTAAGGGCAGTCAATGGGCATAAGCAGATAGAGGATTATGTCTCCTCATATGGCATTGGCTTGCCGCGACAAGTAGCGATTGCCAATGCCTTAAAGAATGCTGCCAAAGATCCGCTTGGTGCCCTGTCAGTTGCAATAGGCTATTCTATGATACCATACTACAGGTCAAGAATTGAGGACACCGACACCGCAAAGTGGCACACAGCAGCAAGCTCTAAAGCATTAGACTACCAGCAACTAAAGACGAGGTTCTGACTGACTGAAACACTTTTTTATTACCGCAAGCTTTTGTAACGAAACAAGCGAGAAGAGTTTACTGATGTCTGAAGTGAAAAGGCAGTTTGAGACAATCACCAGCAACGGGGTGCTGTGGATAAATATACAAAAGCCAACATTTGCGGACATTAACGCTCTTGGGCAGAAATACCCCTTTCACAGGCTCAACCTTGAAGATTGTCTCTCAAAGATCCAGATCCCAAAGATAGACCGATATGAAAGTCATATCTTTGCCATTCTGCATTTTCCTACACCTGACAAGGAGAAGGGCTTCCTCTTTAGTCAACTATCGATCTTTATGGGCTCCGATTATCTCGTGACAATGCACCAAGGAGACTTGAAGGCACTTCAAGAGCTGTTCAATATGTGCAAGAGCGATGAAAAGCAAAAGCAGGCAATAATGGGTAGATCGTCGGGCTACCTGCTCCACAAGATAATCGATACACTGGTGGATGATCTTCTCCATATCCTGATGAAGGTCGTGGGCAACATAGACGATATTGAGGATAGTGTATTTGACGAGCAAATATCGATCCCCCGCCAGATCTCTCTTCTGAGAAGAGAGATAACAACCTTGAGGAGAATGGTAATCCCACTTCGTAGGACAGTAGCTGATCTGTCTAAGGATGTCCAGCGCTTTTCTAGAGAAGATCTTGCTCCATATTTTAAAGACGTCCAAGATCACATAGAAAAGGTATACGAAGCTTTGGAAGAGGCAAAAGAAACAGTAGAGATCTACAAGGACACGGACTATATGCTCAGCCAAGAAAAAACCAACAAAATATTGGGTGTGCTAACAATAGTGTTCACGCTATCGATCCCAGCTACCGTCATTGGCACATTTTACGGTATGAACATCAATCTGCCAGGCGGTTTCGCAACGGGGTCCTGGACTCTACTAGGACCTTACACTCCTTTGGTATTTGTTTTGGTAGTTTCATCGATTTCTGCCCTACTTATGACACTATACTTCAGAAGGCTTGGATGGTTAGGATCATCAAGGTAACTG
>DAINBL010000033.1:0-3360 GCA_036732945.1 Nitrososphaera sp.
CTGTCCTGGCATCATGAAAGTGAGATTGAACATTACTATGATTTGATTCAGAATTATTGAAAGCTTGCTGCTTCAGGTCCTCAGGGATCTGCTATTGAAGTCTATATGGCCCACAATTTTCTGGGAAAGAGCAGCATGGAGAGATGAATGCCGAGGTTTTTCTCGCTGGTTTAGAAAAAGCCTTCAGATATATATACGTCATTCAATGCTGGATCGGAAAGTCTCCTCGAAACCAGCGACCACAAAAACATTCAAAAGCAACTAGCAGGTAGATCAGCAGTCGTTTGGAGGCCTGCATAATGACATCATCAAAAAAAGAACTTAAAGAAAAAGAAAATCAACAGCGCCTTGCTCGCGCCATTGAAACTCTGGATTCGATTACAAGAAACAGTGATATCCAAAAGAGTATCCGAAACATGATAAAAGAAGTGCTTCTTGCCCTCAGGGATGAGAAGAGCGGGAGTGTATCAGTGAGGGCTGCAAATGCAATAAGCCTGCTGGACAGTGCAACTCAAAGCCCTCAGATGCAATCACACATCCGCACCATGTTGTGGCAGGTAGTCTCAACTCTAGAAAGCATAAGGGAATAGCTAGCGGGTGTTCTTGACTGGCTTTACTGGAGGAGGTAGCTTCTCAAGCTTGTGGCTAGGGTTGGCAAGGTAATGCCTAGAGGCTCCTTCCCCGCTTAAGACAATATTGCAGTGGACACATCTATATCGTATCGCCATATTGTAAGTGCAAGAAGTATTACACTTACATGGCTAAAAACAGTATGGAAATAACGATACAGAAGATTAGCGCAGCGCACAATGTCACTAGGTTTACCATAGTGAAAGCCGATGATGCCTTCCACTCTTTTTCTATCTATAGACAGGCTTTTGCATATAGTTTACACTTTTAGAGGGCTTTGAGGTAATAACTTGTGTCATTTGTTAGCTTTTTATTTTGAATTGATAGTCTTTGAATGTGATAACTTACATCTACTTCAATCTATTTCAGCACCTTCCCTTGGGATCGTCGTTATTCTTCTAGCTGTCTGCCTCGTCACTTCGGTAACAACTGGGTCATTTTCAATGCGTATGCAGCAATCGCTCTTCAAGTGTAAATCGAAATTTACGCCATCGCGTACAACTTTGGCAATTAACTTTTCTGCGGTCCAGTCAACTACATCAGTATATACCGTCAACGGGTTGCGCTCCTCCCATATTATCAAAGCCGCACATGGAAGTTGACCATTCTATTATAGGAATACTAGGCTTTGCCTCTGATTTCTTGTTCTTCGATCGAAATCAAAGATGAAACAACAATGAGATATATGATGGTAGAGACTTCAAAAGGTACTGAGGAAGTTGTAGAGTGTATGGGTTATAATAAACTGACCCCGGAACAAAAAAGAGTCATCGAAGATAAAGCGACAGAAGCTCCTTTCACTGGCGAATATGACAGTTTTTATGAGGATGGAACATTTATCTGTAGAAGGTGCAACGCCCCTCTGTTTTCATCTAAAAGCAAGTTTGAAGCAGGATGTGGATGGCCAAGCTTTGATGAAAGCTTCCCAAAGGCAGTTAAGCATATACCTGATCCTGATGGAATAAGAACAGAGATAGAATGCGCAAACTGTGGTGCGCATTTGGGACATGAATTTCTCGGAGAAGGATTGACAAATAAAAATACTCGAGATTGTGTCAATTCATTATCTATACGCTTTATGCCAAAAGGAGAGGAGTTGCCAAAAATAATACATGAATGACAATTCTGAGATCGCAACATTTGCTAATGGATGTTTCTGGTGCAGTGAAGCAATCTTCAAAAGACTCAGAGGTGTCAAATCTGTTTTACCTGGCTATTCAGGAGGAACAGTGAAAAATCCTTCCTATGATCAAGTATGCACAGGGAAAACCGGACATGCAGAATCAATTCAGATAGAATTTGATCCGAAAGTCATACCTTTTGAAAAAATACTTGACATTTTCTGGCATACACACGATCCAACTACTCTTAATAGACAAGGTAACGACGTCGGAACACAATACCGGTCTGCAATCTTTTATCATAACCAAAAACAAAAAGAGATTGCTGAGAAATCAAAAAGAGCGCTTGAAAACGAAGGAGTTTACAAAAATTCTATTGTGACAGAAGTTGCTCCTTTTAGAGATTTTTATGTTGCCGAAGATTATCATAAAAATTACTATGATAACAATCAAGATGCACCCTATTGTAATTTCATAATCGATCCCAAAGTGCGTAAGCTGCTTCTAAAGTATGGAAATGATGTAAAGGAAGAATATCAAAATGAATAGATTAGCTGTCTATGAGGACAACAATATCATCAATTGAGATCTCACTAAAGCCTTTCAACTCCTTTGCATAGCCTTCTCTCTGTCTGATATTTCATTTGTCCTTAGAACCCCTTGAATTGTAACTAGATCATCTCTCTTAGAAATGAGAGTAATGACAAAATGGAATCCAATCAAAGGGGCAAATAATCCAGCGGATAAGGCGGCAAGAACATAGTTATGCATGGCTACAACAAGGTACAGAGTGATGCCCACACCCGTCATTATTTCTATCCAGGTGCATGTGCAAAGCTGTAGTCCAATCTCTTTCAATTTCAGTTTCAAATATCCTCGCCTCTTTGGTTATAGGTCATGGTTATGACTCCGATGAATGTTTTTCCTTCCTTCAAGTTCTAGGGATGCAGAATTGATACGATATCTTTTTCCTGTCGGAGGGGGACCATCTTCAAAAACAGGGCCAAGATTTACACCACTGTTGTTGTATTGGACCTCAATTCTTTGCATTCCGTAAGTCTTGTATACTAAGGATTTTAAGTCCTGCATCATAGCAGGAGCCCATAAGCTTGCCAGCCAGCCAGTGCCAGAATCAAACTTTGTGTCAGAATCAAAGTTACTGAAGTACCTTTCACAGACAAGTACTGGGACCGGACGGAAGAACGTGTTTACCGTTTTAGGGTCCGTGGTTATGAGCTCTTCGATTCTGCAGGCCTCATGCTCCTCAGAGGTAAGCTTTTCTTTCCGCACATTTTTGACCTGCCGATCATTATTGGCACTTCTTCTGCTTCTAGTCATAATATATCTCATTACTATAGAATTGCCCTAATAGATATTTGAGGATATTTCCAGATCCATTCCAGATCCAGTTAGAATTTTTCTCATGCACTTGATTCATCACGAAGAACTTATTGGGTTTAATTCGCCGCTACCGAAAAGAACCGAAAATGCCTGACACCATATGAGAACTGTATCGTATTTTGACCAAATTCACCAAAAACAATTAGAGGGAGAACATTCAGGATCTAGATATGGCTAAAACCTCTTCAAAGAAAGGGTCTTCTGCTGC
>DAINBL010000033.1:3460-10526 GCA_036732945.1 Nitrososphaera sp.
CAAACCAAAGGGGGATTGCAAGAGTCACAGCTGAGGGAACGATGTGGACATCTGCTCCTCGGTTATCAAATCTAAATGGCGGTAGATGGAAAATTGAAGGAGAAGTGAATACGATTAAAGAGACTGTTGAGGTTAGGGGTAATTTCGAGATAGCGAATATGTAAGACCACGATTTTATCTTAATCATACAATGTCAATAGGCTTTAACATAGCGAAGGCAGATGTTGCTTTTCGCTCTTCTTCTACTATCTATAGAATGGCTTCTTTGCATATAGTTTGCACTTTTAGAGGTCTTTGACATCATAACCTGCTTGAGTCATTTGTTATCCTTATAGTTTCAATTGACAACACAACTGCATTTCTTGCTTGAGAAGAGTAGCTGCCACATACCACTCTTAGTCTACATCATTATTCAACGCATTTATCTCAAATGTTTTGGATGTGATTTGGAAAAATGTATTTTAATAAGCATGAAGGCATCAACATGGGTACATTTATTGAAAAGACCAGTAGCTTCTTTGAATCATCGTTTCGGGACAATGTCAACGAAAACAGGTCATAGAAATTATTCTCCAATTTCCCTAGCTCTTAAAAAATTTCTTTCTCGTAAGGAGCTCTCTGGTATTTCAATTGGGACCGAATACATTAGTTTGGACAAGTCGACTGACAGAATCCTAGCAGGCAATATCAGATGTCCAATAGATATCCCCCCATTTCAGAGATCCACAGTAGACGGATACGCTATTCTATCGGATGACACACTGAAAGCCACAAGAAGCCACCAGGTTGTGCTCAATGTGATAGGTCAAGTTAGTGCTGGCGAGACCTCCCCGGAGAGAATTAGCCCCGGCAGGGCATTTGCAATTGCTACCGGAGCAAAAATTCCAAAAGGCGCAGATTCGGTGATAATGATCGAAGATGTCATCGTTGAGGATGAAGGAAGGAATATTCGCATCTCAGAAAAGATAGACAAGGGAAGTAATGTGACGCCGAGGGGAAATGATCTAAAGAAGGGACAACTTCTTCTTAAAGAAGGAACATGGCTTGCCGCCGCAGATATTGGGCTAATTGCATCGGTTGGGATATCAGCTATACTTGTGTATAAAAAGGTCAAAGTTGCCGTGCTTTCAACTGGCAACGAACTTGCAGAACCCGGCTCGAACCTTGGCAATGCTTCGTTATTTGATAGCAATAGGTTCATGCTCTTCAGCATGGTAAGAAAGTGTGGCGGAGAGCCAGTAGATCTGGGGATATGCGTAGACGAAAAGTCTCTCCTGCAGGCGAAAATAATGCAAGCACTAAAGTTTGACGTGATTCTGATATCGGGCGGCTCTTCAGTCGGCGAAAAGGACTACGTTCCTGACATAATAAATGAAATTGGAAAGCCTGGCATTATAATACGCGGGGTTGCGATGAAGCCGGGTTCTCCTACATCTCTAGCCGTAGCAAATGGAAAGCCAGTAATCGTGCTTCCCGGCTATCCTGTTTCTGCCTTTATTGCCTTTTACACCTTTGGTCAACCATTGATTTACAAGCTTCTAAAGACTAACGGTCCGCCTGTTGCAAGGCAGATCGCCAAGCTAACATCGGATGTCAAGTTACATAAAGGAATGACCACGTTTGTTAGAGTTAAAATCGTGAGACGTCATGGACGCTTTCTTGCCGAGCCAATATCTGCTGCTGGCGCCAGCCTGCTCTCGACACTAGCTTACTCTGATGGGATAATAGTGGTAGCGAAGAATAACAAAAGCATACGCCAAAGAGAGGATAAGTTGCACAAAGGACAGGATGTAGAAGTGATGCTGTTGAAAGATGTATATCAGGAGTCTTGAATATTGTCAATATTGAAAGATAACGCAGATGAGGTTGATAATTCTCTTGTTGATAGCTTTGGCAGGGTTGCACGAAAATTAAGACTCTCTGTGACCGATAGGTGTAATCTGCAATGTATCTATTGCATGCCAAAAGATTCAGATAAGAAAGACAACGAATCTGGAAGCAATAATAATGCTACTGCTAAAAGATGGCTTGCCCAGAATCAGGTCTTAAGCTATGAAGAATTCCTAAGAGTATCATACATAATGGCTCGACTGGGCATTGAGAAAATAAGGGTCACAGGTGGCGAGCCACTGCTCAGACCAAAAGTGGAAGAGTTGATTGCAGGGTTATCAAAGATAAAGGAAATTAAATCGATCAGCATGACAACTAATGGTCTTTACCTTGGCGAAAAGGCAGATCTGCTAAAGAAGAGTGGACTTCAAAGTGTGAATATCAGCCTCGACACTTTTAAGGCCGGACGCTTTAAAGCCATGTGTGGCATAGACGGTCTGCACAAAGTTCTAAATTCAATTTACGCTGCTCAAAACGCAGGGTTGAAGGTAAAGATAAACACAGTGCTTGTGAGAGGGTGGAACGACCAAGAGGTCGCGGATTTTGCGAATTTCGCCCGTGAAACAGGACTTGTTGTTCGCTTCATTGAATTCATGCCGCTAGATGGAACTGGAATCTGGTCGCCCGATCTTGTCGTTAGCAAGAGCGAGGTCATCTCCAGAATAAGAAATGACATTGGGGATATTGAACCTTCCGGAGTTGTTGTTGATGACAATAATGCTGCTAAAGTAAATGAGGGTGGATCGGCACCGGCGAAGCTCTACTCTTTTACTGATGGAAAGGGAACAGTTGGATTTATTCCTTCAATGACAGAGCCGTTTTGTGCACAATGTGATAGAGTAAGGATAACTTCAGATGGAAGGCTTCTTACTTGTCTTTTTGAGAATCCGGGTCATGACATTAAGAACCTGCTGCGCAGTGGAAAGACTGATCAAGAAATTGCTAATTACATTTTGGAATCTACCCGAAAGAAGCCTGAAGGAGTAATAAATATCATAAGATCCAAAGCGTTAAAACCAACTCTGAATTTGATGCATACCATAGGAGGATGAGGATTATACATCTTGACTGATATAAAGGAGATGAAGCATCAACAGCATCATCCACAATTTATTACCTTGAAAGTCAAATCATTTGCAATTCTCAGGGAAATAATAGGGGAGGAACAAATCACATTACAGCTTCCCAGAAAAGATGAGGGAACAACTGTTGCTGATTTCAGGATAAGGATCCTTGAGCTCTATCCTGAAATTTCAGCACAAAAGATCCCCGTGGGAATTGCAGTTAACGCCAAGATTGTGCATGATAAATCCATCATAAATGATTTTGACGAAATAGCGCTCTTGCCGCCTATCAGCGGTGGTTAGTGAATTTTGTTTTCTATATCAGAGCATACAATCGATATTGAGATGTTGCTAGAAAATGTCAAGGACGATGCTGCAGGTGCAACTGTTCTCTTCTTGGGAACTGTCAGAAACCACAACGATGGCTATGCTGTATCTGCAATTTATTATGAAGCGTACATCAAGATGGCACAAGAAACCATGGCCAAAATAGAAGCAGAAGCTATCAAGAGATGGAATTTGAAAAAGTTTGCTGCAGTGCATAGAATTGGCAATTTAAAGATAGGAGAAGTTAGCGTCGCTATTGCAGTATCGTCTGAGCACAGAGCTGAAGCCTTTGAAGCAGGAAGGTATGCTATCGACCGAATTAAGACAGAAGTTCCGATATGGAAGAAGGAGATGACAGGCGGCAAAGGCGGCGTCTGGGCGGAGGGCACGCAAGTGGGCATGAGTTGATAAAATATGGGCATGTTTGATATTGGAGACAAGTCAGAAACGCTTAGAATTGCCACCGCGCGTGCAATCGTAAAAGTAAGACCTAGAACCATCCAGTTGATCCAGGAAGGAAAATCGCCAAAGGGCAACATAGTAGATGCAGCCAGAATCTCTGCAACAATGGCAGCCAAGCGAACTTGGGATTTACTACCATACTGCCATCCTATACCAATAGATCATATCAAAGTCGATATTTTGATCAAAACAGAATCGATAGAGGTAGACGTACAAGTGAAAACTACCTGGAAGACCGGTGTTGAGATGGAATCGCTGACAGGCGCCTCTATTGCAGCACTCACAATCTATGACATGCTAAAGCCAATAGACGAATCACTAGTGATAGAATCTATCAAACTTTTAGCAAAGAGCGGAGGCATGAAGGACTTTTACGAAAAGTACAGCAAACCATTGAAGGCAGTTGTAATAGTGATCAGCGATTCAGTATCAAAAGGCGAACGACGAGACAAGTCCGGCAAGCTTGCTGTTGAAAGGCTCAACAGCAGCGGATTTGAGGTCGTCGATTATAGAGTCATACCTGATGATGCAAGCCAAATAGAATCATCGTTGATAATTGCATGCGATGAATGGAAAGTAGATCTGGTTTTGACATGTGGGGGTACGGGTCTTGGACCCCACGATATCACGCCTGAAGCCACTGGGAGGCTCTTGGATAAAGAAGTCATAGGAATCTCTGAAGCATTGCGGATGCATGGCCAAAAAAGAACACCTTTGTCGATGCTATCCAGAGGAGCCGCTGGAGTCAGGGGTAAGACAGTCATCGTGAATCTTCCAGGCAGTGTCAAGGCAGTGTCAGAGTCACTAGATGCACTGATCCCCGGCATATTGCATGCATCAAAGATGCTCGGAGGTCACGGACATTAACGATGAATTTGCCCTTGTTTTTATTGCACCTCTTTTTTTTGGAATAAGCTTCATTTATTCAAGTGTAGGATTTGGCGGTGGCAGTAGCTATATTGCAATTCTTGTGCTTCTTGGAATTAGCCTGTTTGTCGTTCCTCCTGTAGCTCAGATACTTAACATAATCGTAGCCGGAATGGCTATGATCACTTTTGCAAAAGCTAAACACCTTTCACTAAAATTCACTCTGCCTTTTTTATCATCTGTACCTTTTGCCTTTTTTGCCGGAACAATTGCGCTTCCGGAGCGGCATATTGCCCTGATCTTTGTCCTAGCACTGTTTGCGGCATCAGCTGCTCTGTTTATGTCCGGAATAAGGGGCAGGTTTGAGAGATTACAAGAAAAAAAAGCTAAGGGATTGAGGCTATGGGATATTCGGAAAATATTATTAATTGGGGTTCCCACAGGAGCTATCCTAGGTGTTGTCGCAGGACTTGTAGGTATAGGAGGCGGGATATGGCTTTCCCCATTGCTCATACTTTCTGGGATGGCTGATCCAAAACGTGCCGCCGCAACTTCCAGTGTATTCATAGTAGCAAACTCTGTAAGCGGGTTTCTGGGACAATCGGTGAGCAAACCTATTGACCTTGCAATCTTGTTGCCTCTGGCATTAGTGGTGCTGGCAGGCGGGGTGTTAGGATCTAGGTTGGGCGCATTAAGGCTTGATCACGACAAAATCCGTGTCATAGTTAGTGCCATAGTGGCCATAGCAGGACTTAACCTCATGATCAAATTCTTGTTCTCCTGAAGATATAAAAGCCTAGAATGTTATCATGAAAATTAGTCGATCATGCCACAGTTTCTTCTACTGAATGATAGCCTGTTGATCCATTTGGATAGTTATCTCTAATTTCTGCAGTTTGTATACTTCCAGCTTTGTCTGTTGCTCTTACCACTATGTTGTATTTTCCTTTATTTTGTGGAATCCAATCTAGAGCCCAAAGAACCCAAGAGTTACTTGAAAGTGGATCTTTGATGCTTGCACTCTGCCAAGTGTTTCCGCCATCTGTGCTGACTTCTACCTTCGATATTCCCCTATCGCCAGCAAAGGCTATGCCAGCTATTGGGCTTTTGCTTCCTATGGCCGCAGCATTAGTAGTAGTAGTAGACAATTCTTCAAACCTGTTCCGCAATGCATCTCCAGGGAAGGCAATCTTTGAATGAGTTTGATATTTGGCATTATTTGCCCAACCTCTTCTCTGCCAAAACCCCTCATAGACTCTATCGACCAATTCGATATCAGTTATCCACTTTGCGTTCATCATTCCATATAATCCCGGGACAATTGCTCTTACCGGAAAGCCGTGCTCTGCGGGCAATGGCACACCATTCATCTCATACGCCAGTATGGTTCCATCCATTAGCCCCCTGTCAATGGGTATTCCAACATCGTAACCGTCAGAGCATCTAAAGACAATGTAAATCGCCCCAGGCAAGACTTGTGCCTTGTCTAATATGCTTTTCAGTGAAACTCCCTTCCAATATGCAGTACTAATGAGATCACCGTCAATCTTGTCGCTGATGCATTCCAGCGTGGCAAACTCACTAGTAGAAGGCATAGCCTTTAGTTCATCATAAGTAAACTGCAGAGGACCATTCTTTATTAGACCTCGAATATTGAGCCTCCAACTGTTTGCATCCACAGAGGGCACAATTATGTTTGTGTCTATCCTGTAAAATTTCTCGTTAGGGGTTACTTCTGAAGCTACAAACGGAGCAAGTGTCTCTTGAGCAAATATGCTGCCTGCAGGGATATTAGCTGAAGGAAGAGGCAGCGGTATTTTCGGACTGGACACTGGCATTGACGACTTGCTATGGAATGGAAAGCTTCTGGCCCAGAAAACAAAAATGGCTACTCCAACAGCGCTAGCTGCCATTGCGAGGAATTGTCTTCTACTTATTTTCCGAATGCCTGAAGTTGCGGTGGTAGTAGTTGTATCAGGCTTTTTTTCTCTTCCTCCTTCTATATCTGCGTCGGAAGCTTTGCGAGGTTCAATTCTCTTGACAAGAGTAGTAGTACCTCTCTGAAACAAATAGGATAGTGTGCGGCCATAGGCGACATTTGGAAGAAGAAGAAAAAGGAGAGCATACTGGATCTCTGATGATCTCGTCAGTAATTCATTTAGTTGTAAAAGGAAAGCGCTTATTGCAACCATCACAAAATAGGGAATAAAGGAAAGTTGTATTAGGTTTACAATTACAGGCTTGTTAGAAAGTTTGATGTATAGCTTATAAAGTAATATCGCAAGAGCCCCATAAAGAATCAAGTTGAAGACAATTGCTGCAGTAAATGCAGCGTATTTTGCCAACGAACCAAATGTCTCAACAGAAAAAGACTCTACCTGCCCCGGAGTTAGGGAGAATAGTGTCTGAGAGGCAAGTTCTGGGATAAATAACCCTCCTGCAATGATTCTAAAAAC
>DAINBL010000034.1:0-10452 GCA_036732945.1 Nitrososphaera sp.
GACGGGTATTTTCAGCGAAGAATCTGTGTCTCTTTCATCTGGAAGTTCAAAAGAGGTTTCGTATACTTTCACTGCTGCACAAGATCTAAAGCAAGGGCAATACACGATAATGCTTGGAGCTGAGAATGATGATGTTTCGTACATGAAGGCAGTAAGAGTCAACATAATCTAATCTTTTGTAATTGAAATGCTAGCGATAACCTTGAGGAAATTTTGTAATATATACTTACTCAGAATGTTTATGAATCAGCTGATTTTAATTTTTTGAATTTTTTATTCCTTTTTTAGGCTCTCTAAATAGTCTATAAGAAATGCCTTATAGCAGAAATCCTTAAAGGAAACAGCCTTTCGTGGTTTCACGACTTGCATCACTCACAGCAAGAATAGACTATTACCTCAATAGCGATAATTGCAATAGTAGCTGCACAGGGTTAGTAGGAGTTGTACTGGCAATGGTAGGAGTAACTATCCACTACAACAACAAGCAGAATCCGCTGGGTGCCCATTTTTCACGCTAGGTATCAACACTCCGAAGGGACGCGGCTTCCATCCACAGTAGTAGACTAGAATAGAAAACAAAAAAAAGCAAGGACAACCAATCAACCACTTTCCCTAATTTTTCTTACGAGCTAGCGACGCCGTCCAGGATCTCGACTGCAACCCTAAGATCTGCTTGTTATGATATCCCGACTGTTTACACCATGAAGAAAGGAGGGTATGACCAGATAGGTTTACAGGGCCTTTTTTGCTGCTGTTGGTCTAGGCCGCAGTATCAATGGGGAAGAAGCTAGGGGAAGAGCTCTCTGTACGTTTACAGACACGGTGGAAGTCTCGAACAAGAACGCTATGATATGAGATCTAAGTATGCACAGTAGTCGTCAGGCGAAGCCTAGTGCCCATTTAGTATGACAAGGCCAGGCATATCGTCGCCTGCTAGGTAACGTAGCGTTGCACCGCCGCCGGTTGATACATGGCTTACTTCATTCTCTGCAACGCCAGCTCTTTTCATTGCTTCAAGGGTGTCGCCGCCACCTATCAGGGTCTTGCTTCCCCGCCAGTATGCAAGAGCCATGCTCTTAGCGATGTTTATAGTACCGTTTGAAAAGGCCTTTATCTCAAACATCCCCATGGGTCCATTCCAGAATAGAGCGCCGCCACCGTTTGAACCTACTTCTGTAGAATAGCGTTCAATTGTTTCGTTGCCTATGTCAAAACCAGACATTCCATTTGGTATCTCGCCGTTGACCATAGTGACCGAACTATCGTTTGGAGAGAAGGCACAGAGGTGATCAGAAGGCAGCAATATCTTGTCTCCGTAACTGGCGAGTGCCTTATCAACCCATTGGAGGTGCTCTTGATCGATGATGGAGCTGCCAGTCTTGAGGCCTTTTGCCTTGAGGAAGGTATATGCTGCTGCACCACCTATTATCACCTTATCTGCCTTTGGCAGCAAGTGCTCAAGGGCTCCTATCTTGTCCTTTATCTTTACCCCCCCTAGCACAATGGTAAATGGTCTAATGGGGTTCTCCCTTATCATTGAAAGGTACTTTACTTCCTTTATCAGGTTAAAACCTGCCAGCCGTATGTCGAACATCCATGCGGCACCATAAGTCGAAGAGTGCTTCCTGTGAGACGTACTAAATGCGTCGTTGACATAGATGTCTGCAAGGGAAGAAAGCTTTTTGCTAAACTCGGGGTCGTTTGATTCCTCTTCCTTATGGAAACGCAGGTTCTCAAGAAGGAGAATGTCGCCTTTATTCATTTCACGTACATACCCCTCGATATCTGTACCCACACAGTCACTTGCAAATCGTATTGGTGGCCTTGATCTGCCGATTATCTCTGTAAGCCTTTTGGCTACGGGTGCAATAGAATATTTGTAGTCACGCCCTTCAGGCCTTCCAAGATGCGAAGCCAAAATGACCTTGGCTCCCCGTTTGGCTAAATACTCAATAGTAGGAAGAGACATTCGGATTCTGTAATCCTCCCCTATCGTCCCGTTACTTATACTGACGTTGAAATCAACCCTAACGAATACTCTCTTGCCATCAAATTGTGAGTCTTCCACATCGGAAAGGGTTCTCAGATACAAGTGAACGGTTGGTAGAATGCTTAAGCTTTATTTATTTTTATAAGGGAGGAAGGCAAGAAGAGAGAGAAAACTTCATTAGTAAGTCACCGGGGAATCATTGTGTTTTCTCGTTATTGCTGTTAAGATTCATTTGAAATGTTAAATATGATGGCCTATAACTATAGAACAGTATTATCGTGAGTAGCAGCAAGCCCTCAGCCGGGAAGCCGGCCGACCTTGTCAACGAAGGCCTCATTGCAGGACAAAAAATTGCCAAGATTTCCATTGTAACCTTGCTGAGCATAGGAATTGCCGAGATCATAATGGGTCAAATAAGCGGTAGTGTCGTAGCAACAGCAGACGGCATTGACTCACTTTCAGACGCAATGATATCTTTCATTGTGCTTATCGGGTTACGTATAGCACATAGGCCAGCAGACAGGAAATTCCCCTTTGGTTACCACAAGGTGGAAAGTTTTGCTGCGCTCATTGCAGCTATAGGTATGATTGGGATAGGTATATTCATCTTTTATCATTCATTTGAGTCGCTAATGGAGCCAAGAGAGATTAAGCAACCAATATTGACAATGATTGTGCTAGCTGCCGCTGGTGCTATTTCGCTTCATAGAGCATTTCAGATGAATTCAATAGCCAACAAATACAACCTCTTATCATTAAAGACAGATGCCAAAAATTCCATAAAAGATGGTTCTGCATCCGTTATTGGTTTTTTCAGCGTGCTCATCGCGTCGCAGTTTGGCTTTCTGCAGATGGATGCGATAGGCGGCATGATAATCGCAGGATACATATTTTCAGTATCATACATTTCTCTGAGGCAGTCATCGCTCATTTTGGTGGACTCGTGGCAGAATCCCAAATTGACCGAGCTGGTGAAGCGGATAGTAGAAGAAAAGTTCAAGGAAGAAAATGTCAGAGTCAAATCAGTGCTGCTGCGTCCAGCAGGAGCACTGGCACAAGCTGAAGTACATCTTGAGATCGACGGTAACAAGAGACTTGCCGACGTAGAACTATTGCTTGTTATGGTAGAAATGTCAATCCGATCTCAAATCCCTGCAATAGCAAGAATATCTTCAATACCGCATTCATACCCACAGCAAAAATCAGAAACCGCAAGAAAGTTTGGCGGGATTTTAGGTGATAGGAAGAACCATGCCGGACCCGTCGGCCATAAGTAATTCTTTATCGGAAGAGGGTTCCATTTATGGCATCTAGTTAGTTTCTGGTAATTAGGCCAAATAAAAAATACCGATAATTTGTATTGTATGTATGACATGTGGAGTCGCGAGTTTTCTATTTTGCATAATGTCTTGTAAGGATAAAAACTAATAGATTCTATTTCTATTTCTGTTTGTCTCAAGGCTCCCACTTTGAATCTGTGGTTTTCAATAGCTGTAATACATCTATGCGCTGCATTTTGATTCGTTTATCATTAGCTCTTATCTGTTGGAGGAAAACTTGGTGCCTAGTGGTTTGACTCTACATGGCTGCTCAATTCATCATCAGTCTTAAAGCTTGCATTGCAAAGGTTGCATAGGAAGACGCTCTCCTCGTGTTCGGAGGATTCTTGGGAGACAACAAACGGTCTTTCATCTAGAGCTCTCGGAGGGATTTTAGGCAAATGGATCTGAAACCTGCGAACGACATTTGATGGATCAACTGTAGGTGCACTGCTGTAGTGATATTTGTAGGGGTCCGGTGCCACATTTCTCTCATAATCGGTCTTTACCGCTTCTTCTGCGGTTTTTAGCCATACTACGTTGCCGTCCCAACCTTCAACCCTGTGAAGAGGGATATAGTATCTATGGACGTTGACAAGCCCCTTTTTTACCACAATGAAATTGCGGCTCACTGCTTCTATGTCTCCTATGTCTTGATCGTCGCTGGTATATACCGACTCCCCGATAAGGTCGGTCCAACTTGAAGAATCATCGGGCACATTGAAGGTACGCTCAAAAACTATTTAGCAATTTTATCATCGGCAAGATTGCATCAAACAAAAATTTTGTTTCACTTCCAAGGTGTTCGTTTTCTATGTTTCAATAATTATTACAATAAGCGAGTCGGTGCCTTCATCCTTATTACTGCATTATTACAATCTTTTGTATTGGTTCTTGTGAGAATTGTGTTTGTAGTAGTTTTGCCTTACACTCGAAAGACTTTGTATGGGGACCAAAGGGAAGCAGCTGCAAGTCAATCGTTTGTGTGTCTTTTCAATTATACAATTATACAGCTAGACCTCGTCGTGCCGACTTGCCACCAGCGGACACGAGCCTGTGTGTCCGGCGATATAATGCGTATTCCGAACATTAATAAATAAACAACAGAACATTTTCTTGTTGTGAGTACTAATAGCAGCCCGAGCAGCACCTTCATTCCACGAAAGGTTCTTGGCAAGTTCATGCACGTTTCTGACCAGGCACTCAAGCGACCAAGCGGCAAAACGCTGGTATTCTTCATGGGTGCGGGTTTTTGCCCCTTCTGCGCAAGTGAGCGCTGGGCTATCGTAAGGGCACTTAGCAATTTTGGAAGCTGGCAAGGTCTTGTAGAGACCGCAAGTGCGGACCACGACGAAAAATACCTCAACATTCCAACTGTCAATTTTGCGAATGCAAAATATACAAGCAATCATATAGAGTTTGTCGGACGCGAAACTGCTGACAGGAACTTTGAGCCATTGCAAGAACTTGATGAAAGAGATTATGAAATTCTAGATGCCTTCAACCCAGACCAGATAATCCCATTTCTTCTGATCGACGGGCAATTTATGCAGGCGGGCTCTGGATACAGCCCGCAGTTGCTGGAAGGCATGGATCATGCAAAGGTCAAAGCAGAGCAAGCAAATCCTGCTTCATTAGCAGGCAGGGCTATAAGAATGGAAGCAGACAACATTACTGCGCTTATCTGCAAGAGCATAGATGGTAAGGTAAGTGTGTGCAATTCAGAAAACATAAAGACCTTGGCTGACAAGACTTGATTTGATGTGATCTAATCCTCAACTGTTGCCATTGCCTGTTCCTTTAGCGGCGTTATCCTCGTTATTGTTGGCCTGCCGATCTTACTTGCTGCCATCTTAAATCCATCCTGTGCAAGTTCCAGATTTGAAGCAGCGATATAAGCTTCATAGATGACTTGACCCGGTTTGATCCGTGCAGCAAGACCAGTTGACTTGCCAAAAGCCCTCCTCATCCCCTCTTGAAGCCGGTCTGCTCCTGCAGTTGCAATCATTTTATTTTCTCTGAGAAGAACATGAGGATACACGCGCAACATGGAAAAGAAGCTCGTCTCACCTGCTTGTGCCATCCTCTTGTTTGCTGCAAGCCTCGCAGCTTCAAGTGCGTTATGACGTATCTGGAGTTTTTCCGTTGCTATAAGTTCGATCTTGTAATCATAATTGTCTCCTGCGAGCCCAGATGAAAACCTTGCTATTTTCAGCTGCGGCTTGCCAGCAATGTATTCTCGCCTTACATACGGCATACCACGGGTTTCTCGGTAGTTAACACCTTTCATATCTCAATCACCAAATCTTGGCTAGAGATGAGTTAGGATGTTTGCTCTGATTTAATCGTTATGTCATCCTAATAATAATCTTGGATTTAGCCGCTAGTTTAGTTAATTAATCACCTCTACATGATAGCATTGATGTCGTCTTCGCCGCCTGAGACTAGCGCACGACCGTTCTCAGAGATGTCAAATGAAGCAGTAGCAACAACAACATCATCATCAACGATATCAGGAGCAGAAGTGCAACCCTCGATAATAGAGGCGCGCATGGCAGGCAATGGCAAGATAGTGATTGTTGAAACTCGCTTCCAAGATGAATTGCGTACCAAGGGTTTTGGAGAGAAAGAAGATGCTGAATACATCCTCAAGCCATATGAAGCATTATACCTATTTCATACAAAGCGCCTGAAGCTCAAGAATAAACCTGAGACCGACTTCAATTCACTCTTTGAGCTATTACTAAAACATAACAGGAACATCATGAGCGAATTTCTTGTTTATCGCGACCTGCGAAGCAGGGGCTATGTTGCAAAGGAGGGATTTGGTTTCGGCAACGACTTTCGCGTCTATGAACGGGGTGAGTACGAGAAGAAGCCTGCTAAGTACGTCGTCTTTGGCATAAAAGAGGGGACTAATACTACAGCCAAAGAGTTTGCATCTATTGTCGGTCAAATACAAAAGATGGGCAAGGAGGCAGTCGTGGCAGTAATAGAGAGGAGAGGGGAAGTGATATACTACAAGGCAGCCACGATACGCTTTACCGACAATATCATCAATAATTATGGCACTCAAAGCCACCCATAAAAATCCAATGAATATATAGACAATACATCTAACAATACCACCTTGATATTCAAGGAAATTTACTGCTCTGACTGCAAGATGGTCCTTGCCAGATATTCGACTAAGTACTTTACAGATGCGAACATAAATGTACTTGTACGACTGCATTTTTTCATCCACATTAGGAAAGGCCATTCTATGGAAACGCGGCTTGTGGAGATGAAGGGACCGCAAGTATTATAATAATAATAATAATAATGATAACATTAACCTATAAGCGATTTATATTCCTGAGAACAATAACTATGCATGCAGGAGCTGAATCTCTGCGACAGAATTATCAAGCTTGACCGCGGCATACGCTTTGTAGGCATAGTCAATAATAGGGGCGAAGTCATTGAAGGCGGATTCAAGCAGGGCGTCGAACCCCTGCTCAATGGTACTGACGAGCAGCAAATGTACATCCACTCGCTTTCGAATCTCACACTGCTCCAGTCGTACAGTGACAGACTTGGAATGGTGCGCTATAGCCTAACTGAGCATGAAAAAGTTACCCTCATGACTTTTCCACATGGAGACGGGGCCCTCTGCATTTCTGCGATGTCCAAGGCCAATATGGATAATATCCGCGACAAGGTAATGAAAGTGCTCAAGAGCAGTGGCAGTATTAATCGCAGCAGAACTAAGACAGCAAAAAAAGAAAAAAAGCAGAAGAAAATAAAGCAAAATAAATGAAAATTTGAGTGCATCAGAAATAGAGATTACCAAGCAAACTATCTAGGTGACGAAGAGTTATTTTGTCATTGATGTTTTAATATTGACTGCTAGATTATCACGGCTACCCACTTTAAATTAGGGCGCGTTGGCTTTCAGCAGAAATGTATGCTGGGCATGCAAGCGCCGGGTTTGAATATACTTGCATTTCAAGAGATAGGATTTTGTAGCTGCTCGTTATGGATATGGTAAGGCTGCAGACTGATGATGACGACGTAACAGTCCCCCTATTATCTGCCAGAAGTGGTAGACAAAATGAAGAGATTAACCGGACTGCCGAGTCACTGTAGTCTGAGCATAGGAAGAAAGAGTCCTTCTTCCTATGCTAACAGATTGCTATACATGTACAGATGTTGCATCTATAGAAAGTTATTTACGGATAGACATTAAAAAAACTTATGAATTATTGATGGAGGTTCCGTCAGGCTTCTAAAGCGAATCTGTCTCTCTGTGCTGTTTTGCTGATAGTGTGGAGCAATTCAGAGGAGAATGAGCCTCTTCACCTGTTAGCAGTGGTCGGAGATGCAATTGGCAGCACAAACGTGAACGTTCCTCCCTGCCCATCTTTGTTATTTTCGCCCCATATCTTACCCCCGTGAGCTTCGACGATGCTCTTTGAGATAAACAGCCCCAATCCCGTTCCTCTGTGTGACTTAGTAGCGAACTTTGAGAATAGCCGGGGTATCATATCGGCATCTATTCCTTTACCCGTATCCTTTATTTCAATAACAGCTTGATTGCCAATTTTTTCACCAACAATAGAAATGGTGCCGTGGCCTTTTTCTTTCGTAAATTTGACTGCGTTATCTAAAAGATTCCATAATACCTCAGTTATTCTAGATTTGTCTGCATTTACGAAAAGAGATGCATTAGTTTCAGCGTCATTAGAACCGGATCTAAAATGGCAATCTACTATTATTTTTTCACCCTTCTGAATTTTTTGTATGTCTCTAGTAATGTTTTTAATTACCTCAACTAAGTCAAATCGTTCCCTATACAATGTTAACGTCCCGGCTTCTATTCTAGCTGTCTCTAAAATAGCCGAAGTAAGATGTTGCAATCTCTTTGCATTTCTCGTAATTATTTGAAGGTCTTCTTTGGTCATCTTTACTTCCTGACGATCTGAAGTCAATGACAATTCTGCAAGCTCTGTCATACCAAGTATTGGCTGCACTGGTGTCCTAAGCTCATGAGCAGCAATATTGATGAATTCTCTCTGCAGCCTGTCATTTTGCTCTAACTTTTCATTTGCTTCTCTTACCCTTTCGTTCAATTCACTTTGCTCCCAAAAGCTGTCAAAAATTGTGACATATGACAAAACCGTCGGTCTGCTAGTACCATATACAGCAACGCCAATTGCACCCTCAGCAAAATCAGCTTTAGAGTCATCCTTTAGTTCCACCACTAGCGAGCTCTTTCTATCAACTACTAGAACTTTAATTCTAATCTGCTCTTGAGGAAAACGTACGGCTTTAATGTTGAGGCCCTGTTCTGTTAAGCCTTTAATCTGATCGTGAACTTCTTCCTCCTCTCTTCCTTCGGTAGGCATCAACACTCTTACCTTGACGCCTTTCCTTGTTGCTTCTTTCAATGATAGTATTCCCTGGTCGGTTTTATCCTCTCTCTGAAAAGCGCCGGTAGGAAGCATCATCATTATTTCCTCTTTCGCTGAGCTGATTATGTCAAGATAGATCTTATGTATCTGTCGAGGATTGTCAATAACATCAACTCTTCCTAGCTCTCTACCTTCTTCAATATCTCTTATTCTATCTACTGCGTCACATCCTTTATTCCATAATTCGTCAAATAATACATTATAATGTGCAATGTAATTAGGATCATTTGTTGCCAATGCCGTATGAACCGATCCGTGTTCTTTGATCTCTTGCACTGTTGCAATAAATTCCTTATCAGTGACCGCAAAGGTCATTGGAATGATATTTCTCACTTGACGCACTTCTACTCCCAAATTCAGAAAATGTTGTACTGTATCCATATCTTCTTTTTCAAAATCAGTTATCCAACGAAATCCTTTATTGTTCTCAGGACCATTATTATTACTATTCTTTCTGATCCTATCGACAGCGGTCTGTACCTCATTGTCATAATAGTTTCGCATCAACTTCATAGCATCAACAGTAATACAGGCGGAGAACCAAGCTGCTTCTTTAATAGCTTTTTTTGATTCCATGAAAATTTCGTTTGGGTCTACTATTAGTCGGGTTCTTGTCAATTCTATTCCTTCTTGAATTTCCCGTATCCTTTGTTCAGCTGGCATTGCTTTGTCCCATATGGTTTCGAAAAAGTATTGTTGTTGTTGCACAACTTCCGGTATATTGCTATAGATAGCCTTGGGTTCAGGTCTTGCTTTGCGAATAACTTGGGCAGTTGAAATTGTCTCAAATTCATTTACTGCAAATTTGCCTTTCAATTTGTCTAAATGACGAAGCTCAACGAGTTCTGCCAGCTCTTTGCAGTAAGAAATATTCTCTTTAGAAATTTCCGTAACATACTGCAATCGAACTCCTCTCTTCTTTGCATATTGTAATGCATCCATGAAGTGTGGTACGCCTAGCGCAGCAGATACTACTGTAGAATCGAGACAGCACTCAACGCACTCCTTGGCATTATTCAAAAATCGAACTGTGAGATCAATGGTTTTTTCTTCCCCATATACGACCAGTGTTTTCTCTTCATTAGAAGGACCACTGGTACCAATGTTGCTTAGTCTCTTTGGAATTCTCGTATCAGGGGTGGTTCCCACACTATTTAGGCTGACAAAAATTTCGGCTAGATCCTATATAAAACCTCTTGCCAATTATCTGTATATCATTAACTTGATTTGCAGATCATCTATTTCTTCAAGGAATCTTTGGTAAGGGGGATATCATGTATGCTTCAAACCCGCGGTTTTAAGATGGCTCCCTCAAGCAAAGCAGTTCAAATCGGAGGGCAATTGTCTCTATGTTTTGGTCAAATGGTTCTTTCGCTGATTCTGCATCCAACATCTGCTAGTACTATCACTACTATCTTTGTGCTGTTGCCTTCTGGTGTTTTGAAGCACTGAAATTAATTTATCGCTTAGTGCTAATCTTTATACCTAGTAGCGAGATGCCAGCACACGAAGTCACACGACGAGAGACATATTGTACTAATTGCAAACAAAATGTTCCTATTAAAGATGCAGCATATGTTAGACTCGCCAACGGAAGGGCTGTCATCAAAGGAAAATGCCCTAGGTGCGGTATAGAGTTGATCAAAGCAAGCATAATGCCAAAATCCTCTGCATTAAAATTATTTAT
>DAINBL010000035.1:0-1837 GCA_036732945.1 Nitrososphaera sp.
TGCATAAAAAATTGATACAGCAACTTTTGACATGATTCTATCCTATATAAAACCCAAGCACAACAGCGCAGAGCCTGCCAAAACCAGGTTCGATCAAGGTATCTGCAGAGATCTTTTGGCAGCTGTTTTGTTAGGCTACGAAATTTCTGGAGAATGATAACAATAAAGGGACACCAATACAAAAGCAGGCCTAGGAGAGGAGGTCTGAATGGGCGAATGCATGATATTTATCATTATGTTATAAAAGTAATTAAAAAAGGCAAAGATAGTGTTTTATTAATTACTTCTGGTGATACTAATGCTTCTATCTTATCCTTGTTTGACAGAAACTTTGGTTTTCTAGTACTTCCACTGGAAAACTTAATAAAAGAATAATTCCAATATCAATTGATAATTAATTGAACTGGATAGGTCAGCAAATGGCATGGATAATGGTTTCACTTGCCATAAGTCTGCTCTTTACAATGTGGCTTGGATTGTGGGGGCTCATTCCGGCAATCGCAGTTTTCATAGGCATTTCATATTACATGCGCAGGCGCATGATGGCCCGTATGGGAATGGGTGGCGGTGGAGGTGGATTTGGCAGCATGCTGGGTGCAGGTGGAGGAATCAACTATATCTGTATAGCCTGCGGCCACAGATTCAAGGGCGGAGCGTGCCCACGCTGCGGAAGCAAAATGCGCCGGGCAGACTTTTAACACATGACTCTCGAAGAGCTGCGCCAGAAGGCATTTTTTCAAAATACAATAGATGTATGGATAGCATACAGCGAGGAGCGCGGTTGGGATTGGTATAATATTGATGCCTATAGGGGCTTTATCGGACACCTTACCTCAAAAGGTATCAAGATGCAAAAGTTCCCGCTCTGCGTGAAAGAGTCCGGTGGTACTTATGAGCGCGGTAAGGATAAGGCTCAATTCCTTGACCATCTCTCAAAGGTATCCTCTGCCGACGCCGCAGCTTACACCGTCAAGTTGACAGGCGAAACAATAGGTGCTATACGCTTGTTTACCAACTAGAGTCTAGAAAATTTCAGCTCGCAGATATTATAGTTTAGTAGGAACCTCTAAAATCTATTATTTATACACATAATGTGGGATGCCTGAAGAGAAGCTGTCAGTTCGAGCTCACGAAGAGGACCTAGTCACGCCGCGAGTCGAAAGGCTGACCGACATTGAACCCGAGTCACTATTTGAGAGTATTGTAGGGTACAGCGATGTAAAAAGACTCTTTCAGCTATCATTTTCTTCTGAAAAACCTGTCCATATGTTGCTTGTTGGCCCGCCAGCATCTGCCAAAACGCTTTTCATGGTTGAATGTATGAGACTCGAACGCTCTTACTTTACACTTGGAAGTCACAGCACTAAGTCTGGCATGATTGATTATCTGTTTGATAAAAGGCCGCGGTACTTGATTGTGGACGAAATAGAACACATGCCAGCGAAGGATCAGACTGCACTACTAAGTCTGATGGAGACAGGTATCTTATCGGAAACCAAATTCCAGAAGACGCGTAACACCCACCTAAAGACATGGGTCTTTGCAACTAGCAACGCCACCGACAGAATGCTGACGCCGCTTTTATCCAGGTTTGTCGTTCTCCACTTCAAACAATACTCATTTGGCTCGTTTCAAGAGGTATGTACTCACATCCTTGGCCGTGAAGGGGTCACACCTGATGTCGCTGTAGCAATAGCGGAGGCGGTATGGACAAAGCTCAAGTCAAAGGACATCCGTGACTGTATAAAGATTGGACGCTTGGCAAAGACAAAGGAAGATGTCGAATGGATAGCCCAAACCCTTAGAACCTATAAGCAATAGCTCAAGTGCTGTTGTT
>DAINBL010000035.1:1937-3722 GCA_036732945.1 Nitrososphaera sp.
GAATGGATAGCCCAAACCCTTAGAACCTATAAGCAATAGCTCAAGTGCTGTTGTTGTGTTGATCACGACCTTCTGTATTTTTTTGTATTAAAGCAGCTTATGATATGTGTATCAAATGCCATTGATCTTTTTACTTGCTCGGAATTAGCGAGAATGGTGACATTTGTCTACATATTGGCTCGGAAGTTTTGTTAATGTAGAGTTAAAGTTTTTGTTGTGCCATTATGTGTATTGTGTGATAGCAAGAAATGGGCCTAGATCTCAAGCCTCTGGTGACGCCTATGCCACTCAAATTATCAGAGCTGGCAGGCAAGGTTGTTGCAATTGATGCTTACAATACGATTTACCAATTCCTCAGCATTATAAGGGGGCCGACAGGGGAGCTTCTTACGAACAGTAAGGGAGAAGTAACGAGCCACTTGAGCGGCCTATTCTATAGGAATGCCAACCTACTGATGGATAATATTAAGCCTGTTTACGTTTTTGACGGCAAAGCAAACGAGCTTAAGATGGCTGAAATAGAGCGCAGAAGCCAGTTGAAAAAAGAAGCGGCAGAAAAATATCATCTTGCAATTGATGAGGGCAGGGTGGAGGACGCACGCAAGTATAGTACACGCACGGCCATCCTGACTCCTGAAATGGTGGAAGATTCAAAAAAATTGCTGTCCTATTTTGGCATTCCCTATATTCAGGCACCCTCTGATGGGGAATCGGCAGCCTCATATCTTACAAGACATGATATGGCATTTGCAGTAGGAAGCCAAGACTACGACTCGATATTGTTTGGAGCCAAAAAGCTGGTGCGCAATCTGGCAATTAGCGGCAAGCGCAAGGTGCCTAACCGCAACAGCTACATCGATGTAGAACCTGAAATACTTGAGCACGACAAGGTGTTGCATGACACTGGCCTAACACATGAGCAGCTGGTAGATGTGGGGATACTTATCGGCACCGATTTCAACCCTGGTGGCTTTCCTGGCATTGGCCCAAAGACTGCAATTAAATTGATTAAGGAAAATGGCAGGCTGGAAGATGTTAAAAAAATCGAGAGCCTGCTTCCACAAGTACCCTATCAAGAGATACGCAAGATCTTCCTCGATCCTGAAGTCCCAAATATTGAGAAGATCGATTTTAGCGAGGTCAATCGTGAAAACATACTTGATTTTCTTTGTGTCAAAAAAAGCTTTTCAACAGATAGAGTGAGCAGCACACTTGACAAGCTGCAAAAGTCTACAGCGAACCGCAACCAGTCGCTTGAACAGTGGTTTGGTTAACAGTGCGAAAGTAGAGCGTCAATAATTGACTCTATATGATGATGTAGTATCTCCCTGATAAAACTCAGAAAGAGATCCCATGACCTGACGGCCTTCTATGGAGGGCTTGATGAGCTATATATCTAGTATTGTCTCTTTGTCTTCTGGATGTCTTTTGTAATATCGTATGTAAGAGGTCTTTGCTAGTTATGTATTTTCTCCTTCTTTATGTTTAAATTTGTCAAGTGCTTCTTCGCATCAGAGAATGTATTACCATGCCTCATTAAAGTTCATGTCGGAGATTTTGGCAGGTGCATGGAAATTGCAGCCAGAGCTCAACAACCTCGTTCGCCACACTTTCTGCAAACTAACTTAATCTTCTGAATGCCTTATAAGTCAAGCAGGAATCGTGTGGTGATCATATCCTTTTCTTGCCTGATTTCCATTTCATGATATGTCACTGCCTTGATTTCCACTTTGTAGTGGTGTCGGTCCAGTTCAAGAGGTTCTCCTCTTGTAATGCCTTCGAGCA
>DAINBL010000035.1:3822-6346 GCA_036732945.1 Nitrososphaera sp.
TTGTAGTGGTGTCGGTCCAGTTCAAGAGGTTCTCCTCTTGTAATGCCTTCGAGCAAATATTCGTTATTATGGTGTTTTATCTTGACAGAAAATTGAGACATTGCTATCCGATCTGCCACCAGCAAAAGCATCACCTTATCCAGCCAATCAAAGAGCAACGAATAAAGGTCATTGCCTTTGGCAGAAAATTTAATCTCTCTTTCCGCTCTGACGGTTTTCAAATCGATCATGGTGTCGCAGAGAGCCTTAGCAGCGTTTTCAAAGGCTTCCTCTAACGTGGAGCCGTAAGCCTCTATAATGGCATCTGTCATATGATCGAGGAATCGGTAGCCGCCTGCCACTATAACCATGAACAAATGACGGCTATTTATTGAGTTATTCTGTGCCAAAATATCGCAAAATCTAAATGCTAACTCACCGCTGGCTACAGTGTGGCAAGGTTAGAGCTTCCCCGTGGCATGAGGGATCTTGATCCTGAAGAATATGCTAACATAAATTATGTCCGCGATACATTCTTTGAAATTGCGCGGCTATTCAACTTCCGACTCACAGAGCCATCTCCTCTTGAAATGCTTGCCACATTAGAGGCAAAGAGCGGTACTGCAATCTCAAACGAAATCTATGCTTTCAAGGACAAGGGAGGCAGGAATGTCGCGCTTCGTTTTGACCTCACTATCGGTCTAACGCGATATGTTGAGTCAAGGCGCGATCTAAAAATGCCAGTTAAGCTGGCTTCGTTTGCAGGCGTGTGGCGGTATGATGAGCCCCAAGCTGAGCGCTACCGCTACTTCCACCAGTGGGATATCGAGGTGTACGGCCCGTTCAGCCAAGAATCAGATGCTGAGGTAATCGAGTTCGTTTATACCTTCTTTAGAACATTAGGCCTAAAGGCAGCAATCGAGATAAACGACAGGCGGCTTCTCGAGCAGTACATAAGAAAAAAACTGGACATTTCTAGTGAAGAGGAGATGCTTGAAATGTTTCGCGCAGTAGATAAGGTACCAAAAAGGGGGCCGCAGGCCGTGTTAGCAGAATACAAAGACAAAATAGAGCCTGCAAAAATGCAGGCACTGATAGATCTTTCAAAACTAAAGGGCAATGTCGACGAAGTTGCCAGCAATGCTGACGTGAAGGATCTTGACAGCTGGCAGCAGTTAGTCAGCTTGATGGACTTGCTCAACGCAAAGAAGGTAGAAGGAGCGCGCATTAATCTTGGCATAGTGCGTGGACTTGACTATTATTCTGGGGTGGTTTTTGAAGCATTTGACCAAGCAAGTGATTCTGGGGCATTAGTCGGCGGAGGAAGGTATAACAGACTCACTGAAGCATTCGGAAGAAAAGAGATTGGAGCCACAGGAGTTGCTGGAGGAGTGGAGCGGATAGTAATGGCCCTCAAGAGGCATGGTATATTGAAACATCGACCAACACCAATTGTATATGTCGCAAATGCAACAGAGGATCTGAGGGCAAAGGCGCTAGAGCTGGTTTCGTCTCTACGCATAGGCGGCATAGCAGTCGATTACGATATACTTGGAAGGGCACTCAGAAAGCAGCTAGACTATGCTTCAAATCAAGGCGCGGCCTTTGTGGTAATTGTAGCACCAGATGAAATTGCCACAGGTCAAGTAATCCTCAGATCTATGAATGATGGAACTGAAAGCAAATACTATGCAGACAATTTGAAAGAAACGCTCAGTGAGATGCTTAGAGTCTGATCGTAGCCACGCTCTTCATTTTGACCATACCACTAGGCTTTTTTTCGTACACCACTCTGACTATGAGGTCTGGTGGCTCATAGCTTATGTAAATGTCGCCAGTCCTCAGCTGCTGTACGTCATAGTTAATCTCAACCCTTTCCTGATGGATGCCATTTTCTGTAAGCCTGTCTTTCGCCCGGGCCACGAGCTCTTGATCAGAAGAGTTTGGGGCCAGAAATGCTTTAGCATGCGGGGTATTTGCCAAATAATCCCTCAAGTTTGTACTTTCCAATAATAAGAGCAAGCCGGGCAATGACTATTAACGTTTTTCAGTGCATTAGAAGATTATTGATATGGCGGCATCTCCCTGCATATTCCTCCGTCCCTTAGCCGCAATTCGATAGACATTGTAAGAAAAACAATTCTCCAATAGGTCCGCATATGTAATTTGGATGCAGTTATCTTTTCAACAATTTGTTAAGCTTTGGCTCTATTATCTTGCTTGAGAATAGCAACATAGATCTCTCTCCTAGAGACTCATTCCGTGTTACTTGCTCAAACAGGGGTCGATATCCGTAGCCTGTCCCACTCCTGAGCCCTTTTGGCAATGTCATTTTTCAATTGGATGCTAGCCAAAAATAAATATGTAAAAATAAAATTGCAAAATTTAGATAGGCGTCTCCTTGGATTAGGACAATGCATAAAGATCTGTTTTTTGTGACGTCCTTGTCCAGACTGTATTTTGATATTATGGAACTACAACCCATTCAAATTGAGACTTTGAATATATTTTTCAATCAAAATGTCAAGTCTGCAGCGACGATATA
>DAINBL010000035.1:6446-10418 GCA_036732945.1 Nitrososphaera sp.
TCAAATGGATTGCGCCTTATTACAAACTTTCTATGGATGACTCTTCTTTTGTATTTGGACTATTACTACCCTATCAGGGATATCATGAATCATCCTTAGTATTATGGCTGCGTGTATACAACAGTTAATTGCTTTTTGATTTGTTGCAATTAATTACAGGAGTTCAAGATATATATGAGAATTCGCAGCCTTCCTGAATGTAAGGAAAGAGGGAAGCGCATAGTTGACTGATATTACTACTATTGTACATGATATACTTATTATCGGATCAGGGCTAGCAGGCCTCCGCGCAGCTATTTCCGCAGCAGCCTTTGACAGAAAGCTGACCATAGCTGTCATTTCCAAGGTGCAAGTAATGCGCTCTCATTCTGTGTCTGCAGAAGGCGGGACTGCAGCAGTGCTATATGAAGAAGAGGGCGACAACCAAGAATCTCACATTTACGATACGATTAAGGGAAGTGACTTCTTGGCAGATCAAGATGTAGCTGAGCTCTTGGTAAACAGCATGCCATTTGAAGTCTACCAACTAGACCATTGGGGAATGCCATGGTCAAGGCGCAAAGATGGTAGGATAGCACAGCGCAAATTTGGTGGCTATTCATTTCCGCGCGCCACATTTGCGCAGGACAAAGTAGGTTTTTACGAAATGCAGACTCTGTACGATACATGCCAAAAGTATGAAAATATTCACTTTTACAATGAGTGGTTCTGCACCTCAATACTGCATGAGAACAACACCTTCCAAGGAGTAACTGCCATCGAAATGAAGACAGGCAACTTTACTATATTCAAGGCACCCGCAGGCATAATATGCGCGGGCGGAGCCGGTAGGATCTACAGCTTTTCTACTTATGCATTTTCGTCTACGCCTGATGGTCTGGATATGGCCTACCGTGCAGGCCTTGCACTAAAGGACATGGAATTTGTGCAGTTTCATCCTACCGGCATACTGCCATCCGGCATTTTGATAACAGAAGGTGCAAGGGGCGAGGGAGGCTATCTTATTAACAACAAAGGCGAGCGCTTTATGCAAAAATATGCTCCTGGGAAGCTCGAGCTTGCTCCAAGAGACGTTGTGTCTCGGTCGATGATAAGAGAGATTCAGGAGGGAAGTGGATTCAAGCATGAAACCGGTGTTGATTGTCTTAAACTCGACCTTACGCACCTTAGGGCCGAGCGCATAAAGGAAGCACTTGCAGGGATCCGCGAAATTGGGATCAAGTTCTCAGGCACTGACATAATCAGCGATCCTATCGAAGTTAGACCTGTCTGCCACTATATGATGGGAGGCATTCATACTAACATCGATGGCGCAACTGAAATGGCCGGCCTCTGGGCAGCTGGCGAAGTTGCATGCAACAGCACGCACGGAGCGAACAGGCTTGGTGCCAACTCAACATCCGAATGCATAGTATGGGGTAAGATAACCGGGGAGCTTGCGGCAAGATATGCAACTGGAAAAAAAATTGATTCCATCAATAGAAAGCAGGTGCTTGAGGAGGAAAAGCGAATATACGATGGGCTGTTCCGCGGAAGAGGCGCTGTGAACCCCTATGAAGTTAGAAAGCAGCTGACAGACATGATGGATGAAAAGGCATACGTCTTTAGAAATGAGCAGGAGTTGACTAGCGCACTTGAGAAGGTAAGAGAGCTGAAAGGCGCAACGTGGAAGCACGTCGAGGACAAAGCCAAAGAATACAATACCAACTTTATCAACGTAATGGAAACAGATTCGATGCTCAGAACTGCTGAAGTTTTGCTTGTTGGCGCGCTCAATCGGCGGGAGTCTAGGGGTGCGCATGCAAGAACAGACTACCCCTACCGCGATGATGCGAACTTCTTGAAGCATACACTAGCCTACTTTACAGGCAATGGCGGGCCTAAGATGACATGGTATCCTGTGGCTTTTACACGATACGTACCAGTCGAGAGGAAATACTAGTATGGAAAGAGAAGTAGCTGATCGCAATAACCGTGAGGGAATGATGGGATGGCTCAATCCCCGGCGCTATGGATGGGAAAGGGTGTCCTACTGGTTGCAGAGGTTAACAGGTGTCGGCCTGCTTGCCTATTTTATCGCCCACATATATGAAACCAGCCAGATCGCTGGCGGGCCTGCCTTATGGGAAGCATTCTTAGAGCTTACTCAAACTACTCTTGGTCATGTTATTCTAATAGTGGTAATCGGAATGTGCGTCTACCATTCAGCAAACGGAATCCGTCTGATATTTGCACATGGAGGCAAGGGGCTTGGCAAACCAGGCAGGCCAGACTACCCCTATGATGCAATGTCGCTCAACTACAGGCAAAAGTCTGGCATCTGGATTGCATTGATACTTGCGGCAGTCGCAATGCTATATGGGGCATCTGTGCTCTTTGGAGGCGAATAATGAGAAGATGACAATGCTTCGTGAGAGCCAAATAATGAAAATACACTATATCACTGGAGTTGCAGCAATATTTGTAGTTGCCGTGCATATCATGATGCGCATAGCGATAATGCCATATGGCATGAGTCTTGAGTATGAGAATGTGATTGCTAACTATCAAAACATTCCTTATATCGTGCTGCTTGAATCGATACTGGTGCTTGTGTCGATCCATGGCTTTAACGGCTTGCGCGTAATCCTGCTAGAACTACGTCAGAGCAAGAAGTGGGAGGACGGTGTGACCATCTTGACGATAGCAGCAATGATTGCCTTAATAGCATACGGTACGCGTACCATTATCTTAGCTAACGGTCTTGGAGTTGAATAAAAATGACTGAACAGTTGATCGAAAAAATAGATAGAATGGAAAAAAAGCATGAAAAGGAAAAGCACCAAAGAGAAAAAGAGTATCCAAAGAGCTCTGTCACTTTGAAGATATATCGAGCTAACAGGCGCGCTGGCGAATCACCACACTATGATAGGATAGAGGTGCCAGTACAGCGCTGGACTACCGTGCTTGACGCACTACTGTATGCTAAGTCGTACAAGGACCAAAGCATCGGTATCCGCTATTCGTGTAGGATGGCATCATGTGGTTCGTGTGGTATGAAGATAAACGGCATTCCCCGCCTCGCATGCTATACCAAAGTATCAGAGCTTCAAGGAAGAGAAATAACGGTTGAGCCTCTTCCTAATTTCCCACACATTCGAGATCTTGTCACAGACTTTTCCCAGTTCTTTGCACATCACCACAACGTGGAGCCATATATTCAGAACGATAACGCAGACATGAAGGAAAAGGACAAGTTGACAGAGTTCATACAAACCCCAGAAGACGTCGACAAGTACTTGCAGTTTTCATATTGCATCAAGTGCGGCCTATGCTATTCTGCCTGTCCTACAGTGGCCACTGACACCCAGTTCCCCGGGCCTCAGGCGCTTTCTCAGGCGTACCGCTACTTTATTGATAACCGCGACGACGCATCCCCGGAGAGGCTCAACTTAGTGGACAAGAGGCACGGCATATGGCGCTGCCATTTTGCCGGCTCCTGCAGCGCAGTCTGTCCTAAGGGCGTCGACCCTGCGCTTGGAATCCAACTGCTGAGAGGACACCTTCTGGGGTACTCAAAAAATGAAAAGAAGGTGGCAGAGCTGAAAGAAAGGCAGAAAAAAGATGATTAGGCAGCCGGTTTAGGTGGGTACTTGCTCTCGTTCACCTGCTTGTTTATAGCATCGGCCATGAAGTGATTGCTGACGTTCACATTCACTCCGTCCACGCTAGGCAACTTGTAGATATTATCCCGGACGTCTTGTGCTATCTTAAAGCCAAAGACTGCAGGGCAGAATGGGCTAGTCAAATGCAAGTCAACCTTGACCTTGCTTGAATCAATGTCTACCTTGTCGATAAGCTCAAGCTCCATTATCGAAACTCCAATTTCAGGGTCGACTATCTTGGTTAGCTCTTCAAAGATTTTTCTTCGAGTCTGCTGTATCTGCTCTTCCTGACTCATTATATAATAATTTCTCGGATACTATATTTAAC
>DAINBL010000036.1:0-10363 GCA_036732945.1 Nitrososphaera sp.
GCAAGTCACCAGACGAATGGAAGGCTGTGGCCTCTGCAATCTCGACCCTTGTAGACGAAGCGACTTTTGAAGCGGCAGCAGAAGGCATATCTTTTAGAGGTATGGATCCCTCGCACATTGCGCTTATAGATATCCACTGGCCCAACCACGCATTTGAAAAATATGAATGCGACAGCTTAGTAAAATTCGGCATCAGAGTCGACGAATTTTCAAAACTGATAAGGAGAGCTGACAAGAAGGACGCAGTTGAAATCAGCATTGGCGATGACAGCATGCTGCACCTAAAAATGTCAAATAGTTACAAGCGGGAATACAAGAGTCGCCTGATAGAGAGCTCGGCAAGCTCTACTCCGCTGCCAAAGCTCAACTTTAACTCTAAAGCGGTATTCACCGCAATGGCATTTGACAAAGTCTTGTCTGATGTTCAGGTGGTGTCTGAATACATATCTATTGAATCAAAGTCAGGCAGTATAACTTTCTCTGGGAGGGGAGACTCGGGAGAAGCGGACATTACTCTTGAGGCAGGCAATGAAGGACTTGAGGAGCTTGAGGCAAAAGAGGAAAGCAAGGCTACATACAGTATTGACTATTTGTCTAAAATAACCAAGGCCGTAGTGTCGATGGGTGGATCAGTTACAGCAGAGTATTCAAGTAAAATGCCACTCAGGCTTGAGTTCAAGATAGCAAATGTGGGGAGGATCCATTTCTATTTAGCACCGAGGGTTCAGGATTAGAACACAAATGCGCCTGGTAATGAAGTTTGGGGGGACTGCCGTAGACTCCTCAGACAAGGTAATGCACATCGCAAAGTTGGTACAATCCTACAAGAAAGGCAACGAAATAGTTTGTGTGGTTTCTGCAGTTCGAGGTATGACCGATGGCCTGCTCTCGATAGCAGACAGCGTCAAGCGAGGCGATAAGGCATCGCTAGAGGAGTTTGTGAAAAAGTGTATCAATACTCACGTGCAAATTGCAGAGGGTGCGATTTCAGACAAAAAGTTGAAAAGTGAGGCTCTAGCCACCGTTAAGAAGATAATCAGCGAGCTCGAAGATGTACTGGGCGGCATTGTGCTATTGGGAGAAGTTACAGCAAAATCGCGCGATTACCTGCTGTCTTTTGGCGAGCGCCTCTCAACTCCGATAGTGTCGTTTGCTCTACAGGACCTTGGGATAAAATCAGAACATCTTACAGGTAAGGAGGCAGGCATACTGACAGATAGCAACTTTGGGGAGGCTCGACCCCTAATGGACACAACAAAGCTTAAGGTGAGTCATAAGCTTGAGCCCATGCTCAAACAAGATATTGTGCCTGTAGTCACTGGATTTATCGGCTCCGACCAGTATGGCAATATCACTACTATAGGACGCGGTGGATCTGATTACACCGCTACGATAATAGCTGTAAGCATAGGTGCTGAAGAGGTGTGGTTGTGGAGTGATGTTGATGGATTAATGACTGCAGACCCGAAGCTCGTCATGAATGCAAAAGTGCTCAAGGAAGTGTCATTTGCTGAAGCGATGGAGATGGCACTCTTCGGTGCAAAATACATGCACCCGCGCGCTCTTGAGCCAGTTATTGATACCAAGATTCCAATAAGAATCCGCAATACATTTAATGTCAAGCATAATGGCACCATCATTGCACAAAACCCGAGCAAGGAATCGCAGAAAATAGTCAAATCTGTAAATGTGATACGCCATACTGCTCTCATAGACGTGAGTGGCGGTGGTATGGTTGGCGCACCAGGCACTGCAGCCAAGATCTTTGATACCCTTGCGAAGAACCGCATAAACATAATGATGATATCGCAGAGCCCCTCAGAATCGAGCATTTCAATGCTTGTCAGAAAGACTGACCTTGACAAGGCTATTACTACTTTGGAGTTGAGCCTCCTTGGTAAAGTCATAAAGCAGATAAATGTCAGTGACGATGTCGCAGTTATTGCAGTAGTAGGGTCTGGCATGCGTGGGATCAGAGGAGTGGCGGCCAAAGTATTTGGTGCGGTGGCAAAGCATAGCATAAACGTCATAATGATAACTCAAGGATCCTCAGAACTCAACTTGGCCTTTGTTGTCAACGACAGCGACTGCGATCAGGCTGTGCGTGCTTTGCATGATGAGTTTGAGCTTGCTAATGATGCGGGAAAAGGATAAATTGGATTTAACTCGACTCTGATGAGCAGGAATGAGCCTCAAGAAGGGCAAGCTGTACGTTGTTGGAGTAGGACCTGGCAGCCATGATCATATGACATACAGAGCAAAGGTAGTCATTGAGGAAAGTGAAGTCATCATTGGCTATGATACATACGTTAGCCTTGTTGAAGACCTAATAGCAGGCAAGGAGGTCTACCGTTACGCTATGACCCAAGAAGTGGACCGAGCAAATCAAGCAATCGACTTTGCAGAAAAAGGCAGGATCGTTTCACTAGTTTCGTCTGGTGACCCGGGCATTTATGGCATGGTTGGACTGATCTATGAAATCTTGGCTCAAAAAGGTTGGAACAGAGAGGACAGCAGTAGCATCTATGTTGAATGTGTTCCCGGCGTATCTTCACTAAATTCATGCGCTGCCCTTGTAGGGTCACCCCTCATGACCGACTTTGCAGTTGTCAGCATGAGCGACTTGCTAGTTCCGTGGGACATTATAGTCAAGCGCGTCGAAGCTGCAGCTATGGGCGACTACGTGACTGTCATATACAATCCTGCAAGCAAAAAGAGGGTTCACCAGCTGCGAGACACAAGAGAGATTTTTTTGAAATACAGAAAGCCGGATACGCCAATTGCAATAGTCAAAGGTGCTTATAGAGAAAGCCAGGAGATCGTTGTGACCACTTTGGACAACATGCTTGAGCATCAAGACATGTTGGGGATGATAACTACCGTCATCGTGGGGAACTCGTCAACTTTTAATTACGAAGGGATGATGATAAATCCTCGAGGCTATACCTCAAAATACGAGTTGATCAGGCAAGAGCAACAGCCTACCAAATAATAATAGTAACCTTCTTGACGATAATTGCGTTTGATTCTGCTGCTCCCGCTGCTATTTCTTCATATCAACAGAGATCGATAATTAAAAGGAAAAAGGGAAGTGGCGTTTAGATGACTTGCCACGGTCTCGTTGCGAACGTAACTCCAAGGCCAACGCCGATAATTATGCACTGATAGATAATGTTTTGATATGGAATTGGCTTTATTATTGGTTCTCCTGTGACGCTTACTGTCGCACCTCTTCCAAGACCTGGTCCTACGTGCTCAACGTTTAGCTGCGTGTGCACGTGGTAAGTTCCTGGTTCAAGTGCCCTTACGGTGATTGAATAGGGAATCGTTTGTCCGGGAGCGAGATCAAATATGTTGCCGGGTGGATCACGGGCCAAGAACTCCCATCTGTTGCCTGCATTTGATGACTCGCTGAACAGCGATAGCCATCCCCTCAAGGGCCTGTTGACCAAGCTTGTCAGCTCCCCACTTACAGTTAAGTCATCGCCTGTAGTCAAAGTCTGATCTGAGAATTGTTCATTATCAATTCTTACGAACCTGCTTTGAAGCTGTGCCTGTACGCCATGCGCGCTCGCTGCCGGTAGAATATAACTGATTATGGAGACAGCGATGATAGTCGCAAGAGCCATAGTTGCAACCAACGTCTTGCTTTCCATCATATCCTTATTCTTAACTAGACCAGAAAGAACAAAGATATATATTTTGCTCCGGAACCAAGGTTGCAAAGTTCCTCGTTTATCAATGCTAATTAGTAATAGTTGCAAAGGTAGAGTAGTACAAGCACTTGACTGCGGAGGAGGATGCAGTTTCAGACAAGCTGGCTCTCTATAACATAGAAGAGATAGGACCGGCCACGGAGAAGCGCCTCAGAGGGGCCGGCTTTAAATCGATCCGAGACCTTCTCGTAAGGGGACCTGTGGACATTTCAGAATCCACTGGAATGGAGATGGAGGAATCAGTAGAGATATGCAATAAGGCCAGAATGATGCTTGAAGATTTGGGAATGATCGACAAGAGCTTTGTCACCGCAACTAGCCTCTATAACAAGCGCAAGGATCGCATATCCACAGGCTCCAAAAGCTTTGATGATTTGTTGGGTGGTGGTATTGAAACAAAGGCTGTGACAGAGGTCTATGGAGAATTTGGAACTGGCAAGACTCAGCTTTGCCATACTTTATGCCTAATGGTGCAGCAGCCAGCGTCTGGGGGTGGACTTGCTGCAAAGGCGATCTATATCGACACCGAAAACACATTTCGTCCAGAAAGAATAGTTTCTATTGCCCAAGCACGAGCATTCGATTCGCAAAGCGCGCTTGAAAATATAATTGTCGCCAAGGCGTATAACAGCGCGCACCAAGAGCTTATCATAGAGGAAGCTGGCTCAGTAATTGAAGAGAACAATGCCAGGCTAATAATTGTTGACTCCGCAGTCGCACACTATCGTGCAGAGTTCATTGGCCGCGCAACACTGTCTGAGCGACAACAGCGTCTGAACAGGTTCATGCACATATTAGTTAGGATAGCGGAAACATACGAAGTGGCTGTCATGGTTACAAACCAGATTCAGGCGTCACCGGATGCTTACTTTGGAGACGCAGTCAGGCCTGTAGGAGGCCATGTACTGGCCCATACCAGCACCTACAGGATATACCTGAAGCGCTCCGGCAAGAATCGCATTGCTAGGATGGTTGACAGCCCATACCACGCAGAGCGCGAAATTCTATTTACCCTATCAAACAGTGGCATTTCAGATGTCAGCGAAGCTAGATAATATTAAATTAAGGCTTATGTTATTAACTGGCATGCCACATTCGCACGGGACCAGGGTAAAGTCTCGCTCAATCCTAACTAAGCGCAATGTAGTTAGGGGAATCTCATACCTACTTTATGATTATAAGGTTGGAGACAAGGTTGTTGTCAATGTTGATCCAAGGGAACACAACACTACCCCTCACCGGAGGTTCCACGGTAGGATAGGAGTAGTTGAAGAAGTTGGAAGGCGCACATTAAAAGTCTCGGTAATGATTGGCAACAAGAAAAAGATATTGCAGACTAGGTTCAATCACATCAAGCTGCTTGCGGGTAATCCAGCAATGTCACAATCAGCAGCAACACCATCATCACCATCACCGGCAGCAGAAGCAGCAGGTGCCACAAACAAATGACAGAGATTGTCAAGAAAGAAATTGTTACGCTCCCACAGGTAAAGGAAATTCTCGAGTCAGTCAAGCCCGATGACATGGACCAGATCCAAAGGTGGACTGCTGACTATGTCAAAAAGTTTGCGAAGGTTGAGTCCCAAAAGGCACAAACGATGACGCGTCAGCTGGTGGAGCAGTGCGACCTAACAGAGGAAGAAGCAGTTGAAGTAGTCAACATCATGCCAACCTCATTTGAGGAGCTGAGAGCATTTACCTTTGGATGGAAGAAGCTAATCCTTACTGACACGCTTGGAAAGATGCTAAATATTCTAAAGACAGAACAAGATACTCAAAGTTAAATATCCACTCCCGCGTAATAGGAGTTGATATTGTCAGGGCAACAACCGCCACCAACTTCTCCTCCACCATCTACGCAGGATGCTGCTGCTGGGCACTTTAGCCAAGGAGAGCATAGCCAAGCAAGGAAATATGAAGAATACGCCTATGTTCTTGACTTTACGCCAAGGGGCAAGTCCATAACAGTGAGGGGCAGGGAAGGTGTCATAATACATGCGATAGGAGAAGAGCGGCTGACTCTGCTAGAGCTTTTGGGAATCCCAAACGCCATGGTAGAGGTAGGTGACCGCCTTTACATAGGACGGGAAGGCCGTGAGAAGGTGTCAAGTGTCCTTGGCAGACTAGAATACACGGATATTTCACAGACAGCAAAGAACGAGCTGCCAAACATAGTAGAAAAAGTAGTGGTTGCCAACGAAAAGCGCTTTGTCAATTACATCAACATGGCGCAGCCGATAACTCCAAGGATACATGCACTGGAGCTTATCCCTGGTATCGGTAAGACCTATATGATGACGATAATTAAGGAAAGAGACAAGAAGAAGTTTGAAAACTTTTCAGATCTTCAGACTAGAGTTGGGCTGAGGGATCCTGCCAAGCTCGTAGCCAAGAGAATAATCGAAGAAATAATTGGACAGGCACGAATGAACCTTTTCGTAAGAAAATAATTGCCAGGAAACAAAATCACAAGGACCCTTGGTCAGCATATGCTTGCTGACCGGCGAATTCTTGCCAAGATAGTCTCTGCTGCCTCCATAGAGAAAGATGAGATCGTTCTTGAGGCAGGCACTGGTCAGGGGATCCTTACGGCAGAGCTTTGCAGGTATGCCAAGCATGTAATTTCGTATGAGGTCGACATCAAACTATATAGAAGAGTCCAAGAGCAGCTCTTGCTGCAGTTCAAGAATCTACAGTTAATAAACGCCGACCTTTTCAAAAAGGAGGACTCACATTTCTTTGATGTCTTTGTTTCAAATCTTCCCTATTCTCGAAGCAGAGATGCCATTGAATGGTTATCTAGACAAAAATTTAAGAGGGCGATACTGATGGTGCAGGACGAGTTTGCAGATAAGCTCACCGCAAGGCCAGGTAGCAAGAACTATAGGGCAATATCGGCACTTGCAGCTCATTGCTTTGCTTGCGAAAAATTATTCAAAGTTAGAAGGGAATCATTTGAGCCGCAACCTAAGGTACAATCTTCAATCATCAGGATTATTCCTATCAACACTGTTACAAGAGAGATGGTGAGAAATATCCACCTCCTTTTCTCAAGACGTAACAAGAATGCATCATCAGTTGCCGCCAAGGCAGGCATTGCTAATGCGATCTATGAAAACAAAAAGATAGATGAACTTGAGCCAAAGGATCTTGTTCACATGGCAGAGTTGATGTCATCAAGTGTACGCTCCGTCTGACGACTCATATCTTCTGGCAGATTGTATCAGACAGTATAACGGCAGGCGCGCTCTTGAGATAGGAATAGGATCAGGACTCTTGCTCAGCATACTTGAAAAGAATTTTAGCTACGTGGCCGGCTCCGATATTGACCTACAGGCGTTGCAACATTGCAGGCAGCAGACGATATCATCCAATGCATTACTTGTATGCTGCGATGCAGGGTCAGCATTTGGCATCGGCAAATTTGACCTTATAGTGAGCAACCCACCATATCTTCCTAACGACGATGACTGCTACAATATTCGGGATCCTACTGTGCACGGAGGTCCTACGGGTATAGAAACAACGGTCCACTTTATTAATTCGGCCCTGCCCCTTCTTGCAGGGGATGGCAAGATGCTGATTGTCATTTCATCATTTGCGGATTCCGGGGCTCTGGATAATGTGGTTGTAGAGAACAAGATGCGCAAGAAGGTAGTAAAGGAGAAAAGATTATTCTACGAGACGCTATCTATAGTCGAGCTGAGCATTTGATCACCTTTTATTTCTTCTTCTTCTTTAGCAGCAGGTTGCTGGCCTGAAGAGATATCTTATCTGCCATCTGAGAAGTGCTTGTGTTTCCGCCCAAGTCGTATGTTACATATTTGCCCTCATTGATGACATCTTCTGTAGCCTGGAATATTGCGTTTGAGATTTGCTTCTCTCCAAGGTATTCTACCATCCAGGCACCTGAAAGGATGGTAGCAACGGGATTGACTTTGTTCTGGCCTGCATACTTGGGCGCGCTGCCGTGCGCCGGTTCAAACATAGCATAATTGTCGCCATAGTTACCCGAATAGACATTGCCAATCGATCCGACGTGACCTGAAGCACATTCTGATACAATGTCCATAAAGAGATTGGTGCTGAGAAGTACGCTTTTGTTGAACCTTTCAGGATTCTTAACCAACTGCTGGGTCATGTTGTCAATGTAGTATTCTTCAACATGAATGTCCTTGAACTGCTGCTGCTTTTGCGCCTTTTCGACTGCGGCCCAGAAAATGCCGTCTGTCTCTTTAAGGATGTTGCGCTTCGTTATTGCATATACGGATTCAAAGCCTCTGTCCCTAGCAGCCTTGAAGCCGGCAATAGCAATCCGCTCGCTACCCTTTCTGGTAGTTTTTCGGATGGCTATTGCAGAATCATCGCTTATCTTGAATTCAATACCCGCATACAGCCCCTCGGTAGCTTCGCGCACACACACAAAGTCAAGCTGTCTTTCCTGATTCTTGTAAGTCTTGATGGGTCTGATATTGGCATAAAGCTCGAATTTCTGGCGGATACTTACTGCGACGCTGCGCGGCGCATTTGGCACTGGTACAGTCGTTGTAGGCCCTTTAAAGCAGGCATCCGACCCTTCAAGTAGCTTCCATACTTCTGGAGAGATATATGAATTGCCTCCATTCTTTTGCCACCAGTCTGACCCAGCATCACATAAGACTAGCTCAACCTCTGAATTACAAGTCTTGAGAACCTTGATCATTGCGTCAACAAGCTCTGGCCCGGTCCCGTCACCCCTGATTATCGCTGCAGTTTTTTTGCTAGCCAAACAAAGAGGGAGCCCCTTTTTTCGCTATTTATTCTTATTTACTTGTCAGGTCTATACGCGCAACCATCTTATTGTCCTGAGGGAACGGCGGCATATCAGAGGGCCTGGCCACTTTGGTAAATTGGCCTGCTTCTGAGAAATACGAATACTCTATGTTGTAATTGGGGAGGTTCAGCGTCTGTACTATGTCTGTGCCAGTAGAGTTGTCGACGACATTAATCGTATTACTCATATTGTAAATTTTCATAAAATCGCCAAGCGTGAACCTGATGGGCCTGATATATTCGATGTGCACTACGTTGCCTGCTTCGTCTGTATGGAGGGGGCGAATACATTCTTGGCCGTCTTTGGGCTGCCTGCCAACATTATCTGGCAGCATCTGCTGCTTGCCGTCAACAACTACCTCAATTCGTGGATAAAGCTGGAATGATTCAGTATTGTGCGCCTTAAGGCACACCTCTGTAGGAGGGGGCGGCGGAGCAAAGCTAGGTATGATTACGACTCCAACAAGTGTTGTTGCCCCCATAGCAATAATCGGTATCAGCATCTCTTTCTTTCCCAGCTTTCTCTTTGGCTTTTCCTCCTTTATCCTTCGCTTTGGCAACTGAAGATGACTCTACGAGAACAAGCTAGACAGAGCATTAATAATAATATTGCTTAGAGTATACGATATATATGGCATCAAGGTCGCACAATAATAATAATAAATAATTGCAAATAGTTCAGCTATCAGATATACACATCGGCGGCCTTTTCGTCCAGAGTGTCTTTGACACGGTAGTTGAAGAGGTCAATAAGCTCAAGCCAGATGCAATAATCGTGACTGGAGACCTGACAGACGACGGGTTGCTGATTCAATTTGAAAAGGCAAGGAAAGAACTTGAGCGATTTGTCTGCCCAAACTTGATCGTGATCGCCGGTAATCACGATTACCGTCATACTGGATATTTGCTGTTCAAGAAGTTCTTTCCTACAAATCAGATCTATGAATTTGACGATGCCCTTATCTTCACAGTGGGCACGGCTAGGCCAGATAGAGACGAGGGAGAGGTAGGTTATCGCCAGAACCTCTGGATGGAAAAGATGCTGAGCAAACACCCAGAGACCAAGCCCAAGATAGTGGCGATGCACCATCACTTGATAGGGATACCTGACACGGGCACTGACAAGATCATCATTCTTGACGCAGGTGATACACTTCGCACATTCCTGCAATCAGGAGTTGACCTTGTCCTCTGCGGTCACAAGCACAGGCCCTGGATGTGGAATCTTGGGCGACTGGCAATAGCATATGCCGGCACTACATCTTCAATCAGATTTCGGGGGTTCTTTGAAAATTGCTATAACATAATTGAAGTTGGAAAGGAGAAAAAGCCACGCGTTGATATAAAAATAGTGGGCAAGAAGCGTTTTCCGCTGTCAGAGCTTGTAGAGCGCTATAGACCGTTTTCTTAGGCGAGAGGACATACAGACAGACATAACCTTGTACAGTCTGTTTTTTATTTAATTTGACGCCGCTGATGCTCATAAGAATTAATTAAAGAGAAGGGCATATACCTAATCGGCAGCAGTGAAGATTCAGAGTTAAACTGACACGCTATGAAGAGAAGGCATTTGACTGAGCTGCCACTGTATTATTTCGCGAGTGATTATCATTGGTGATTATCATTAGCGCCTAGCCTCATAGGGGTCATCATTTTACATGTTTATGTTTTGAATTATACTGGATTTTGTACTTATGAGGGGGATTTACTCATATATTATATTATTATATATTACTTATTCAACTGCAGGTTAAAATACTAGATCCTGAATTAAATGATTATGGCTCAGATGCCAGCACTGATACCAAAGGAAGTCGAAATCCAGAGACTGAAGA
>DAINBL010000037.1:0-10346 GCA_036732945.1 Nitrososphaera sp.
TCTGACAGGTTTCCAAACACCATGGACAGCTTTTGGTTTTCTATCAATCCCGACGTCATAATAAACCCTTTTGACTTTGTCACAGTCAGACACATTTTCAACACAAGAACTATCGGTATGGTAAAGGAGCTTCGGGCTTTGGAAGATGTCGGAACAGCAGCCAGGGTTGCTATTATGGCAAATACAGGCATAGAAAACAATCCTACAAAGACTATGGCTATAGGGATGCCTGTCGGAGCAGCCAAGCCTGTCAGGTTTGCCGATCAAAAGGAGGTGATATTTGCCCTTGGAATACCAGAGATGCAAAATCCCATTCCTGCTGGAATAATAGAAATTACAAATGGTCTCCAAGTGCCGATATCACTTGACATTTCATACCTGCTTGGACCTGACACAGCACATGTAAATGCAGCTGGCATTTCAGGTAACTTAAAAACGTCATATCTGTTTTTTCTGCTCCAATCCGCTTATCAGAGACTTGTAAAAGATAGGCAGAACGATGCAGCGATAATAATTTTTAACACAAAGGAAGAAGATCTGCTTCACATTGACGAAAAAAAGAAGATTAATAAAAAGACAAAGAAGCTGTTTGAGTTACTTGACCTTGATATCAAGCCGTTTGAAAATGTCACATATTTTTTGCCGAGGGGAAAAGACGGTATGGCTAACTCTGTTGCTGTGCCGAGCAACTCGAAGACATATTCGTTTGGACTAGAGGACGTATACGACAGACTGGACTTGCTGTTTGGAACTAACGACGATAGCTATAACGTTTCATCTATACTGAACTACATCTACGAGGCGTGGCCGTTGCTGACCAGTAGCAAGCGGGTAAGCACGTGGAGCGATCTGCTTGGATTTAGAGGCTACCCTCAGGAGGTGGTGGCGCACAAATCCACGCTTCTTCGCTTCCTTGGTCACGTCCAAAGGTTTCGCAAGTCTCCTATGTTTATAGACCAAAAGGTAACGAGTACGTACCTTGGCAAAGAGATCAAAAAAATCAGACCAGGAGACGTTTTTGTCATTGACATATCAATGATACCCACTCTAGAGGAACAGGGATTTGTAGTAGGAGACGTAATGAAGAGCATCGACGAGATGTACTCATCAAGGCAGAGCGGCAAAAGGCCCAAGTACATTCTGATTTTTGTTGACGAGATCAATAGGTTCATCCCACGATCTGGACGCAACATATCGGCTGTAGCCGAACAGGTAATGAGGACGGTGGTCGCGGGTAGGTCACGGGGGACAATCCTATTCTCTGCTCAGCAGTTCAAAAGCACTGTCGACCCAGCATTGCATGAGGGCGTGGGCATGCACATAATTGCCAAACTGGGCATGTCTGAACTGTCCACGCTACCCTATTCAATGATAGACGAAACCACAAAGGCAAACATAGTCCGACTCAATAAAGGTGAGCTTGTAATGGTGCATCCCGCCTTTCGACAGCCTATCAAGATCGTATTTCCAAATGCATCATTCAAGACGAGCTAGGCATCCTTCAGGAACTTGTCGGTGTTCTTGCGGACAAGGGGTATTATCTTTTCCATTATTATCTCGTGCACGCCTTGCCCTGACTCTCGGTCAAATGATAGCAGGAGCACATAAAAGAGGCGACTGTTCTCGTCAGCAATGGGAATCGTCGCCCTGACGAGCTTGGCGTAGTTTGACATGGCATAATTGATCTTGCCAAGCATATACTCCCATCTAAGGCGTGTATATTGGCGAGTAGCGGCTGTGATTGCATATTGTGCCCGCTCCTCCGGATTGAGTAGGGGTTTGAGGCCTTTCCGTTCTGCTATTGCCACGAGGTGGCCGTCTCCATCAGCAATGCCGGCAAACCTGATCGATTTGTCAATAGAGATCACCTTGTCGCAAAATTCCTGAAAGAATGGCTTCATTCTTATTCATCTCCAAAAGATGAGTATATTTGATTTTCGTACAGAACATAAGCAAATACTTAAATGGGCTGCACAGAGCATTCTGTCTGCTTTGTCTGCCCAGGAGGTTGCATTGTTAGAGGATCGCAGGAACTCGCTGTTGAACAGACGTGAGGTAAAGGTTCTTTTCAGGGGAGCGGCCGGCAAAATTAATAGAAATGAGGCTGCCGAGAAAATAGCCAACCAGCTCAGTGTCAATAAAAAGCAGGTTATTCCGATTAACCTTAGATGTCAAACTGGCATGATCGATGTTCACGCTATATTATATGTCTATGACGATGAAAATGAGGCGGCAAGACAGCTACCACGCTACAGGCTGTTGAGGACGCTCTCAAGGGAGGAAAGGAAGAAGACACTTGATGAAGAAAAGGCTGCCAAGCTTAAAGCTAAGCAGGAAGCTGCTACTTCAAAGAGTGGTGCTGCTAGAGGTGCCAAGAGGTAATGGCGGACAAAAAGGTTCCAGGTAAAGGCGAGGTCGCCATATACAAGTTCTACAATGTACAAGGTGATAAGGTAACAAGGACCAAGCGCGATTGCCCCCGCTGCGGCAAAGGAACTTTCATGGCAGAGCACAAGAACAGGTTTACCTGTGGCAAGTGCGGCTTTACTGAGTTCACTCACACTGAAAGTGCCAAGAAGGCGAAAAGGTAAAAAAAGCTAGCCGGCAATAGCCTTCATTTCTTTTTTGATCGTATGCACTATTGAGGGTACACGCAGAGGATAAAAGGATTCAATATACTGCTTGCTATTAGCAAGGCGCGAGATATTACTCGGGTCTCCAACGCTCATATATCCTTCAACAAATTCCTTTGTTATTGTAGCTGCCATCTTGCGGTTGCGAGTTCTCTTCAGGCCCCAGCTAATGAACTGCGCGATGTCCCATGCTGGATCGCCGGCCTGAAAGATAAACTGCTCGACGTTGGTAAAGTAGAGATCCTTTTCGCTGACAATGATGTTTTTGGGTTTGATGTTGCCGAGGGTTGCGCCAGTGCTGTGGATCTTTGCAATCTCTGCTCCAGCTTCATTAATCAAACTGACACCATCTTTGCCGCCCATACAACAATCTCTTATCACATCTGCTAGTGTTATACCTTCGACAAATCGTGTCACTAGCAGTCTCCTATCAAGAACAACCGCTTCAATCATAGGCGTGCGGAGACCAAGGCTACGTATATATCGGATTGCCTTGTATTCCGAGCCGAGCCTAAAGAGTGGGTCCATCCTGAACCTCTTTACCGGCGCACTCCATGGACCCACAGTTGTCCACTTGAGTGTTTTTGATTTTGCAAGCTCTTTGACTGCAATTTTGTATTCGTCGGAGTCATGTTTTATCAGATACATTGTGGTTCTGCTATTCTTGTTTCCAAGCCGCGTCTTCCTCGAAATAGAGTAACTGCCAGCATGTCCAGCTAGATCATCAAGCCAATTTCTGCCATCCACTATTAGTCTGCCTTCAGGCAGTCTCCAGTATACCTTCCTTGGGAATAACATAAAATCAGGCGGTTTCATTATCGGCCTTACGCGACGCCGGATTTTGGATTCAGCTTCATTGACAGCAAAGTGCATGATTTTTCTTCCAGCATAAGTGTGCACAAAATATGAGCTGAACTCCCGGAGCCTTTTCGTAAGCTTTAGACGGGTTCGACTTTTTTCTAGAAATATACGCTTGTCTGATATCTGTAAAAGACCATCCTGCCTTGTGGCAAAAATTTGGTCATCCTCTGCAATAATATCTGCCACTGCCTTATGGTAGCCCTCAAGTGCAAACTCGATGTTGCGCTTGGAAGTAGTATACGTCTTGTAGTAGCTATATGCTGCGCTTGCATAGAGGGACATCCTGCGCCTTATCTTTGAAAATGCTATAAAGTCTAGCGGAAAGATTATTTCTGTGCCGAGCAAGCCGGTCGATTCTAAGATATCGCGTACTTCCTCCAAGATAACCCGCCGCTTGTAAGTCTGCTCAATCATCGCAAGAAACTCCGCATTGGCAATCGGTTCGTAAACATGGAGCAGACGACCTACTACAAATTCGCCAAGGAAAGCCCTCTGGGCATCACGTAGGAGTGCCTCACGGTCAACTGCAAGCGCAGATACTTTTGTACTGGATTCACGAAAATAACTGTATTTGACCACATAGGGGTAATTCTCGAGGACTACAAGGACATCTATATCGCTGTCAGGCCGATTGTAGCCGGCAACTCTTGAGCCATATATGCATGTAGCAATCATTTTACGGCCCTTTGCAACTTTGCTAATACATTTCGTAATAACTTTGAGTTCGTTTGGGGAGATGCTAGACATAGCTAATTTTTTTCTTTTTGAGCTTTATGTTTTCAAATTCAGTAATTTTGTCTTTGACGCCCTGCTCGACCTTCAAGCATGCCATAGCTTCAATGGGGATTTTTATAATATTGGCATCCAACGATACCTTCGAGGTTGGGAGGCCTTTGTTCATCCACGTTTTCATGATCTTCTCTTCCAGCTTCAGATCTCTAAAGCCTTCAGGGAATCGGGTGGTGATGTGTCTTATTAGAGTAGGGTCGGATTTAAAGACCGCCCGCTCCTCAATGAGCCTACTTCCGTCAGCATAAGTTCCTTCAAAAAGTGTACCAGATACTTCATCGGATATTACTTTCATCTTAAGTATTCTATTTACGAGCTCCAAGTAGTGCATAAACTCATGTGCCAAAATCGCGTGTATCGTGCCCTTGAGGCCGTAGGAAATGAGAGGCGCGGTTATCTGCACAACCACATGTAGCTGCTTGTGGGCGTCTACCACCGGTATCGTCCTTGCAAATAGTATCCCCATCGCAGTAAACTCGACAGCAGAAGTAGAGATCACAAGGCTTGGCTCGGCATAATAATAAGGATATTGCAAACTAGATGCTTCCTCGACTCGCTTAATGCCCTCTATGACCAACGGAAATCTTTTCAATACAAGGTCGTAAACTTTTTGTGGGATCTGTCCAAGCCTGTAGGCATTGTGAACCTTGTAGAGGGGGTCAAAAGCGCTCATCTATTGCTGATGTCAAATTGAGCCGCCGAAAGAAAAACGTTACTGAAGTTGGACATCCAGTATGTCAAATATAATGCATTGGCACTTTGCTCCAAGAATTTCTGAAATGTTAGGCTTCATATATTCTTCGCCACCTACCAGTTGTTTGATCATTAGCCCTCCGTCTGCAACAATCGTAAGGTTAAACTGATTGCTGTCAAGCTGCCTAACTCGTACAGAATGGATGCTTTTTGTGGCCATTTTTGACTTGTTCTCATAGCTCACTTTAGACCCAGAGAGGGAATTGAGCTTTTTCAGAATTTTTTTTGTCAGGACATTTTCACATTTTATATGGATTCGGGTCTTGACTGTAAAGCGTGGTTGGATTACCGGTTTATCATTAATCACGCTCAACATTGCTGAGATGCCACTGCCTTTGATTCTCTTATTCTTAAGGTTCCTCTTTTTTGGATTAAGGACACGTACGTAAAATGGCCGGCCGCTTCCAAGAACAAGGCTGCTCTGATCCTCGCTTCCGATCCATGTAAATTTTGGTGTCTGACCCTTAGTAATCCTTACCAGCTCCTTTGCAATGATGCCTTCGACACTGTCGTATCCGGACAAGCCCGAATAATTGCAGGACTTGCAGCCCTTACCTCCACAACTAGTGCACTTGTCCTGTTTTTGCGGCAGTCCTCTTGACTTTTTGATGTAAACTCCGGCAAATGCAATCGGTCTGGATATGACTGCTACGTCTACATTGTTCTCCTTATCCACGGTTAGAGTGATAGTGATGTCCGGCTTTCCATATTCCACCTTTTTTCCTGCCAGCCGGGCAAGCCGTATGCCAAGCTGTCTAGTCAGATAGTACTTGACACTCTCTTTTCCCTTTATTTTGAGCCGAGCCCTCATTGCGTCTTCCCTCTCATATATCTGAGTCGATAGTGTGGCGCCAATAAGAAAGGTGTCAAACTCAAACCCCCTAACTGCAGCTAATATGCTGTTTGCTATAACACCCAGGCTATCCATCAGTCCTCTGCAGATGTAGCAAGGCTTAGCGGACTTGCCTGTACTGAAGTGCCTTTCAAGACAGCGCTTGCAAAGTCTGTATTGCTTTAGCAGTGCTACCTTGGGCATTAGCCAAGACCAAATTTTCTAAAAAATCCTCCCATTCCTCTACCCTTGTTTTGCTTCATGAAACTCTTAGAGGTGTTGTACTGCTTGATCATCTCCTTGATTTCTCCTTCAGACAGGCCGGAGCCTCTTGCTATCCGTTTTCTCCTGGACTCATTGATAACGTCCGGGTCTTTCCTTTCTTGCTTTGTCATTGACTGGATGATAAAGCGCCACTTTTCCATCCTCGTTTCCATTTCGTCAAGCTTATCTTCCTTGACCATGCCTGAAATTCCTAAATTTTCTATAATGTTCCTGAAGCCCATTTTGCTTGCTGATTCCATCTGGGCATAAAAATCCTCAATAGTCATCTTGCCGCTCATCAGTCGCTTTACTTGGTTCTCGTTCGCCTGAAGCTCTAGGCCCTTAGCCATCTCTAGCAACGCTTTGATATCTCCCATACCAAGAAGCCTTCCTACAAACCTTGTCGGGGAGAACTGCTCGAGGTCATCTATGCGCTCGCCAGTTCCAATGAACATCACCTTTGCACCCGTGGCAGCCGATGCTGCAAGAGCACCACCGCCTTTGGCGGTACCGTCAAGTTTTGTAATGACAATGCCTCCGACTGAAGCAGCCTTATGGAATGCCTCTGCCTGTTTAAAAGCCCCTTGGCCTATTGTTGAGTCAATAACTAGCAGGACTAAGTCTGGCGTCACTGCTTTATACATTTCACTCATTTCCTGTAGAAGACCCTCTTCTTCTTTGTGCCTTCCGGCGGTATCAATAATTACAACGTCAAGATTCTGATCCTTGAAATAAGCAAGCCCGTTTCTGGCTATAGCCACGGCGTTATTATTCTGCTCCTCGCCAAAGACTTCGACATTTATTTTGCTGCAGTTCATCTTCAGTTGCGTCAGCGCGCCAGGACGCCAAGTGTCTGCGCCAACGACTCCCACCCTGTAGCCATGCTTTGTGAGCCACCTTGCTAGCTTGGCAGTTACAGTAGTCTTGCCACTTCCTTGGATGCCGAGCATAAGGACTACATTTTGCTTGCCAGCCTTGAAGAACGACATTGCTGGAGAGGGGTCATCTTCCTGTGCCTTGTCAATCGTCTTGATGACATCGCCAGAATAGCCCAGTAGCTTGGCAAGCTCCCCATATAATATTGTAACAATGTGGTCCTTCCTAGAAAGCCCCTTGGGAGGCTGCTCGCCTAGTGCCCTTTGTTTGAGGTTCTGGGTAATAGATATCACAAGTCTGACGTTGACATCCGACTGAAGCAGCGAGCGCTGGACATCCTTGCAGATCGAATCGATCAATTCCTCGTTGATGTCAGATGCTCCTACTATTTTCTTCAGAGCTCCGCGGAGGCCTTCGCGCAGGTTATCAAACATGTATTATTTCTTTTCTATTAATGCCACATCCCGTATTTCAAATATTCCCCTCTGGCCGTCCCAGTAGGTATTAGCCGCATTGATTTGAAGCTTTTTTCGATATAGCGGACAGTCGATGACAAGTGTTTCTGCTTCACCACCCTCAAAGGTGAGGTTAAAGCCGCACTTTTTGCTAATAGACACCAGCTGGGCAATCGCTTCATTGTCAAGCTCCCTGCCAAGCCAATCCTTGCCTAGTCCCATTGTTGATACACCCACAATTATGATACGAAAGCCACGATTAACAAGATCGGTGATGTATGTTTCTGGCTCAGAGTTCCATAGTGGCGCGACTGTTGCAATTCTCTGACGCACACATATTTGCTCAAATGCCTGCTTTTGATAATTGCTTGAAATGCCACCATGAACTATGCCATCAATCCCATAACGCGACTTGACCTGCACTATTGCCTCTTCGAGTACCTTGATCTCATCCTCTTTTGAACCGCGGCCCACGGGAAATCCCATTAGAGGAATCTGCATAGCATCTGCAAGATATTGCGTGACCCAGCTGTTAGGATAATGGAAAAGGGCGCTGTCGTCTGCTATAGGATGCATCGTGATAAAGCACACAACGTGATGACCCATTTCATGTGCACAGGATACCGCAAATGTGCTATCCTTACCACCGGAATAAAGCGCCGCAAGCCTCACAGAAGCAAATGCAGGTGAACTCAATTTTAACCTCGTGTTTGCGGGCTGGGCTAGGCCAGCTGATTGTAAATAAATGAGAAGCAGTAGGCTAGGTCAGATTTATCCTTGGACAGGTAAGGGACTGGTTGGTGCCGATGCATACGGCTGATGCAAGATTAACGTGGCAAGAAGAAATGTTATAATAATAATGAGGATGCCTCAGGATCTCATAATCTTCATCATAGTTGATGATGCGTCGTAGTCGTCGTAGTCGTCGTAGTCGTCATCATCATGATGATCATCAGACGGCTCTTCCTATTCCTCATCAGCATCCCTGCAATAATTAGATGATCTATTGTATGAACTTTAGCTTTTAGCCTTTAATCCTCACTATCTTGATCCTATCAAGTACCTTCCAGTACTCTACGTCCCTTCCCTGCACATCGCCCTGCAAAATTCGGTCCTTTATCTCTTCCTCTACTGCAGTTGTTTCAAAGGTTTCAAAGGTTTCAAGATCCATTATCTGGAGGGTGTCGCCCTGTTTCGATATTATCTGGCCGTTACGTTTGTCTATCAGGGGAACGTCGATTTTCGTTGACACTGGACCTACAAAAGGATGGGGTTTGCTATCAAACACTCCCACCGCTGTGATTCTTGCCTTTGCAGACCCGTGCTTTCCCGGCTTACTGTGGTCATAAGAAACAATCCTGCATGGCTCTCCGTCGATGATAATGTACGAACCAACTTTGAGTGCGCCAAGATCCATTGGCTTGCTCATAAATCTGAATCAAAGCCTAGAGAAAAAGATACATATTTAACATTTTACTTTAATTTTTCAAGAATAGAAAAGCTGACTAAGTTATTGAGTGATATACCCATGCGTGCAACATCGCGCCTTGTGCGCTCACAGTATTTTTGATCTGTTTGATGCGTTTTCTCGCCTTCAACTTCAAGAATTAGGAGGTTCTTGGAGTAAGGAAAAGTGAATTTTGGCTGCTCTGATGCCAAGAGCTTCATCTGGGCAAAGCTAGCCTTCTTGACCCTTTCTCGATGTGCAATGGCGTTTGCAAGCTCACTTATCGCTGCATCTCCATTTGTGTATTTGGTGAAGTATAGCGAGACATAGTTAAGCTTGTCACCACTTCGCTCAAAGAGCGGGTTGGAAAAACTGAACATAAGTGACAACCTGTCCATTTTGTGGTTTTTGATATCATCCAATACACCGAATACTTCTGTAAAGGATGCAAGAATATAGTGATTGGCCTTGTTGGGGAAGAAAGGTGTACTTTCGTCAGAGAACGTTGCAGTAACGAAGTAGATGTCGACGATGTTCTCGCTCTTTTTCCAATTTTCGAGTAGAGAGCCTGATTGTCTGTCGTGAGGAATGCACAAATAGCCTCGCGCCTCCACGCCGCCTGTGCCCGCCAATCCTAGACACAAGTATTGTAACTACTATTTATCTATAAGGGTCAATTTTGGCCTGATAATGTAACTCTCTCACTTTTTCACCCACAAACAAACAAGACAAGCTAGTCGGTTCTGTCCTTGATCTATGCGGCGGGACGGCCTGTCTGTACAGGCTGGTGCCCCATAAGGGCTGCAAATATTCTCTCAACTCTACTTATGGCATTGCTGTCAGCAAATGCTGCTGTTGTACTTGTTAGTGCGCTTGTTTTCAGTAATCCACCATTGGCCAGCGTACCGAGCATGAGCCCTGTTGTTTTTGTAGTGGGTATTTCTTTCTTCATCAATCCCTTTTTTGCTGTTGGTTTTTAGTCTCTTCGTCACTATTTATACCCTCGATTCTCTACTCTCATCTCTTTCCCTCTGATCTTTTAGCTCTCTATTGAGCAAGTATGTCAGTGCCGTTCTTATGGCTACAATAGCTCCAACTACTGCCAATGATTCCAGGGTAGGATTGATTATAGTCTTTAGCACATCGCCAGCAATGAAAAATTCCAATCCTGTTAGTATACGGGTCGTAAACTGCTGCTTGATTCGGTATTGGCTCTGTCCAGCTTGTCGTACGCTCTTGGCTTCTGCTTTGATAAGAAAAATTATTGTCCCTATAGCACCGTAGACAATTATTGCAACACCGATTAGCTCTAGCGCTAGGGAGACTGTCTCAAAAAACTCCTGAGCGCAGAAACAACTGTAAGTTGTTTGATGACAAGTTTGATACCTGACAACTAAGAGACATCGAGAAAAGTGTCTGACTTCGGAAAAATAGAT
>DAINBL010000038.1:0-10204 GCA_036732945.1 Nitrososphaera sp.
AGACACGTAGTGATTGCTCATAGGTTGCTCGTGCGTCTCTGATTAGCGGCGAAAGACGGGCTACAGTTTCAATATTGTGGCTTATGACTTCCGGTCCTGCGTTTGCTACATTTTCTATGGCATGGCGATTGCCATGAAAATCTGGGATAAGGGGCTCAATTATTGTTTCAGGGCACTGCACCTTCACTGCCTTTATTGTTTTTGCGATATGATTCGCTCCTCCGTCCTGCAGATCGTCTCGACATACTGAAGTGATCACGACATATCTCAACCCCCACTCTTTGATTGCTTTAGCAACTCTCTCTGGCTCGTCTGGGTCAAGATACAAAGGCCTGCCACTGCCCACCGAGCAGAACCTGCAGCCTCTTGTACATACGTCTCCCATGATCATAATGGTGGCTGTTCCGCCTCCCCAGCATTCGCCAATGTTTGGGCATCGTGCTTCTTCACAAACCGTGTGAAGCCCAAGCGAAGCAATAGTCTGCCTGACGTTTACATAGTTTTCCCCAGAAGGCAACCTGATGCGAAGCCATTCGGGCTTTTTTTCGAGTCTATCCATCATAATCTCGTTCCTTTTCTTCGTCCGCCAGTTAGTCAGACAATATGCTCAATAATAAGGGTTCATCTTAGTTGCATAGTGCGAACTCCTTTCTATGATATTCACAAATCGCTTGGTGCAAAGATCGTAGATTTTCATGGATGGGAAATGCCATTGCAGTACTCTGGGATCGTAGACGAACACGTCAATGTCAGAACCAACGTCGGTTTATTTGATGTCTCGCATATGGGCCGTTTTGAAATTAAAGGTCAGGACTCTCTCACATGTCTGCAAAAGCTAGTAACAAACGACCTTGAAAAGCTGGCTGATCATCAAGCACTATACTCTCCGATGTGTTATCAAGATGGCGGTATAGTTGACGACATAATTGCATATAGGCTAACCCGCGATCGCTTTCTAATTGTAGTCAATGCCTCAAACAGGAGCAAAGATTTCGAATGGATTTCAGAGCATTCAAAATCAGCACATGTCGAAGACATAAGCGATAGAACTTCGCTGCTCGCGATACAGGGCCCCCAAGCGTGTGATGTGCTGCAGAAATTGGTAGAAACTGACCTGCAGTCTGTTAAACCATTTCATCTTGTCGATGAAAATATTGATGGAATTGAATGCATGCTTTCGAGGACAGGTTATACAGGAGAAGACGGATTTGAAATATTCTTTGATTCTTCAAGAATAGAAATCTGGGGCAAATTGATGGAGTATGCTAAAATATTTGGAGTCAAACCCGCAGGCTTGGGTGCGCGGGACACACTACGGCTTGAAGCCGGCCTAATGCTTTATGGAAACGACATGGATGAAAATACCACTCCACTAGAAGTTCCACTAAAATGGACGATCAGCTTCGGCAAGAAGCAAGAATTCATAGGCAAAAAAGCGTTGAGCAATATCCGCCCATCAAGAAAGCTCGTTGGTTTTGAAGTGATGGAAAAGAGGATAGCAAGACAGGGCAACAAGGTTCTCGTGAACGGACTGGAGGTAGGCTTTGTGACAAGTGGTAGTTTTTCTCCTACGCTTAGAAAGTCTATTGGGTTTTGTTTTGTACCAGTTGACGTTTTGCAGAACCAATCACTTCAAATCGACATTGGAGGCAAGCACTATGAAGCTAAAGTCACAAGCACAAGGTTCTATAAGCGAAATGTGAGATGATAATCTTGCGTCTGCATTAATTCTTTTGCGAAGTGTGTAGAATTGAAAAGAGATAAAGTTTTATGTTTGCTGCAAAGAAACGGATTGTGTCAGAGTTAAAATTCACAAAGGAACATGAGTGGATTAAGACAGAGGATGGAACGGCAATAATTGGAATTTCTGACTTTGCTCAAGAACAGCTTGGCGACATAGTTTCAATAGAATTGCCAAAAGGGGGAGGTTTCTTTAGACAAGGACAGACAATGGCGATAGTCGATTCAGTAAAGGCTTCTTCTGACATTTACGCTCCCATTAGCGGGGAGATAATAGAGGTCAATGAAGGATTGATTGAAAAACCTGAAATTATAAACCAGTCTCCGTACGACTTGGGGTGGATCGCAAAGATTAAACCATCAAAAATGGAAGAGTTTGAAAGTTTAATGACAAAGGAAAAGTATGACAGATATATTGGCGAAATAAAATAAGAGCAACAGAAATCGATGAACTACATACCTACAACAGAAAAAGACATACAAGAAATGCTAAACCTGATCGGAGTAGGTTCCATTAATGATCTGGTCAGGGAGTTCATTCCTGCATTCACGGGTAAACCAAATCTGCCTCAACCAAAGAGTGAGCTTGATCTAATACGTCATATGAGAGGCCTTGCCCATATGAACAAAGTCTTGCGGTGCTTTGTCGGCGCAGGAGCTTATAATCATTATATTCCATCAGCTGTGAGCCACCTACTGGCAAGGGGAGATTTCTTTACTGGGTACACGCCATATCAAGCAGAAATGAGCCAGGGGACGTTGCAGGCCACATATGAATTTCAATCTTACATATGCGTTCTTACGGGAATGGACGTTGCAAATGCATCTTTGTACGAGGGCGCATCCGCCTTGGCTGAGGCAGCTCTACTTTCATGCTCTTATACTGGACGCGACCGTATTTTTGTAAAGGAAGGACTACATCCGCAGTATCTTGAAGTTTTGCAGACTTACTGCCAAGGGGCTGAACTTGCACTTACTGACAAAATAGACAACAATACTGCTTGTGTAATAGCCCAAAACCCGGATTTCTATGGCAACGTAGAAAATCTGCAGTACTTAGCAGAACAGGCGCATAGAGTGGGCTCACTCTTTACCACTTGTATCGTCGAGCCAACTTCACTTGCAATACTTGAGCCTCCAGGAAAATATGGCGCCGATATTGTGGCAGGAGAGGGGCAATCATTTGGCATACCTTTAAGCTTCGGTGGGCCCTATCTTGGGTTTATAGCTGTCAAAGATTTTTTGCTAAAGAAACTTCCCGGGAGGATCTGTGGCATGACCACAGATTCGAGAGGCAACAGAGGTTTTGTACTTACCTTTCAGGCGCGGGAACAGCACATCAGAAGAGAGAGAGCTACAAGCAACATAACAACCAATCAGGCGCTAATGGCGCTGTCGGCAACAATATATCTGGCGCTGATGGGCAGGAGTGGCTTGACAAGGGTTGCCAAATTGTCTTATGCTAGAGCACACCTGCTGAATGGCAAATTGGAAAGAGTTGACTTCAGGAATTTGAACAGCAAACCCTTCTACAATGAGTTTGTAGTGAAGGTTCCAGGCTCTGCAGAAGCACTTGCCTCAAGGCTGCTCAAAAAGGGAATACTAGGAGGTGTTGATCTGGGTGAAGACAATCTTTTGATTTGCTGCACCGAGATGAATTCTATGCAGGATATCGATGAGTTCGTTTCTGCCGTAGCGGGTGATTGAAAAACAATGAAAATAATATTCGAATATGCAGAAGAGAAAAACACCGGACATCTTCAGGAAGAAGATGTATGTATCGAGCTGCCAAGCGACATTGTCAGAAAAGAGCTGCCGATTCCAAACATAAATGAAGTCGATGTTGTCAGACATTACACAAACCTGTCAAGAATGAATTTTGGTGTTGACATTGGATTTTATCCACTTGGCTCATGCACCATGAAGTATAATCCTAAGGTAAACGAAGATGCTGCAAGAGCGGAAGGATTCAGCAACCTTCATCCTATGTCTCCGGAAGAATGCATTCAAGGATCGCTACAATTGATGTGGGAGCTGAAAGAATACCTGAAAGATATCACAGGGATGGACGATTTCTCTCTGCAGCCTTCTGCCGGCGCGCAGGGTGAACTCTTGGGAGTTATGATAGCAAAGGCCCACTTTAGGCTAAAGGGAGAAAAGAGGACAAAAGCGATAATTCCTGATTCAGCCCACGGCACAAATCCTGCTACAGCTTCAATGTGCAAGCTGGAGACAATCACAGTCCCTTCTGATTCTCGGGGCAACATGGACATACGCAGATACAAGGAGTCTCTTACGCAGGAAGTAGCACTTGTTATGCTAACAAATCCAAATACCCTTGGACTTTTCGATGAAAACACAATTGAGATCAGCGATCTTGCACACAAGAATGGAACTTTGATGTACTGCGATGGTGCAAACATGAATGCACTGTTAGGAATCACCCGGCCAGGGGACCAAGGCTTTGACATGATCCATCTGAACCTCCATAAGACATTTTCAACCCCCCATGGCGGAGGGGGCCCTGGAGCGGGTGTCCTGGGAGTGAAATCATTTCTTGCAGACTATTTGCCAATACCCCGCGTGGTCAAGCGTGACGGTAAATACTCAGTTGACTACATTGGTAAAAAATCAGTTGGAAGGGTTCGATCCTTTTACGGAAACTTTGGCATGCACGTCAGGGCATATTCGTATATCCATTCTTGGGGCAGCAGGATTAGAGAGGTATCAGAACATGCCATATTGAACGCCAATTACCTTCAGGCTCTTCTAAAGGACACTTTTGACCTCGCCTACAATCGCCGGTGCGCCCACGAATTTGTTGTGTCCTCAAGGAGATTTGGTGAAAAGAGCGCCCTGAACATTGCAAAAAGACTTATGGACTATGGCTTCCATCCCCCCACCATTTACTTCCCCCTCATAGTCCAGGAGGCTTTGATGATAGAGCCTACGGAAACAGAAAGCAAAGAAACGTTGGACAGATTTGTGCTAGCGCTAAAAAAAATCACAAGTGAAATAAAAGAAGATCCAGAGACGGTTAAGCAGTCACCACTGTCTACACCGGTTGGCAGGCTGGATGAAGTTGCTGCTGCTCGGCGGCCGAATCTGAGGTGGCAGCCTTTCTAAAGACAAACCAAAGTGGCAATGAATGAAAAGAACCCATAACGTATACAAATCTCAGAAACTTATCAGGATAGCGCTAGAATACGATGAAAGAGAAAATACCATCAACTCAATTACAATTTCCGGCGACTTTTTCCTCTATCCAGAGGAAGCTTTGGAAGCCCTTGAAGCACAGCTAATCGGCACAAAGCTAGAAAGAGACACTCTCAAGCAAGAGATCGAGAGGTATCTGAAGAATTCTGAGGCGTATGGTTTTGATTCGATATCTCTGACAGAGGCAATACTTGGTTGTAGGACAGAATGAGCACTATAAGGTTCAGCAAAATAAGAGCATTGGAAACCGGATACAAGTCTGCTGCCCTCAACATGGCAATAGACGAAGCACTGATAGAGAGCATAGACGAATCGCCTGTTTTCAGAGTTTACGGATGGCGACCTGCGGCTGTCTCTGTAGGCTATTTTCAGAGCATAAGAGACGAAGTGGATATTGAAAAGTGCAGCGAGATTGGAGTTGATGTTGTCAGGAGATTGACTGGAGGCGGGGCTGTATTGCATGAGTTTGAGCTCACTTACTCCTTCATAACAAAGCAATACCCACAGAACATCATGGAATCATATCGATGGATTTGCGAAGCCCTCTTGATGTCGATAAAAAGGCTGGGGTTTAATGCAAACTTTGTCCCGCTCAATGATGTAGTCATAAACGACAAAAAGGTCTCAGGGAGTGCTCAGACAAGAAGGAAAGGGGTGCTGCTTCAGCATGGCACTGTGCTGTTAAATGTTGATGTAGATAAGATGTTTTCCATTCTAAAAGTGCCTTCTGAAAAGCTAAGGGACAAGATAATCAAAGACGTCAAACAAAGAGTAACCAGTCTAGAGGGCATAACATTTGATGAGATGGCATCATCGCTAAAAACCAGTTTTGCCACAAAATTTGACGCCAAGCTTGTTTCTGACTGCCTCAGCACACATGAAGTTAGCCGTGCCAAATGGCTGGAAGAAGGAAAATTCAGCAGCAGAGAGTGGAATTTTAGAAGATAAGCAATTTTATTGCTAAATGTAACAAATCACTTTGAGTATGTATGATGCTATAATAATAGGCGCTGGACCCGGCGGTTATACGTGTGCTATCAAAGCAGCACAGCTGGGAGGCAAAATCTGTATTATAGAAAAAAATGGGTTTGGTGGTACATGCACGCAAAGGGGATGTATTCCGACAAAATATCTCCACTCTATAGGAGATATAATTAGAAGATCTGCTTCTGCAAGAAAGGATGGATTGAAGGCACATATCGAATTGAATTATGCGACTGTAAGGTCAAGAATGGCAGGCACCGTTAACAGGCTTGCATCTGGAATCACAACGCTCTTGGAAAGCAACAAGATAGACATCATGTATGGCGAAGCCCACATGATTTCTAGAAATAAAGTAATGGTAAATGATAAGAGTTTGGAAACAAAGAACATCGTTATTGCTACAGGGAGCCACCCTGTGTGCCTACCCCACTACACATTTGAAAAAAATATAATGTCAACAGACACAATTTTTGATCTTGAAAAATTACCTGAATCAATTGTAGTTATAGGTGGCGGCTATAGCGGCTGCGAACTTTCTGCCATCCTCAACTCTTTTGGATGTAAAGTATCTCTAATCGAGGCGCAGGACCACTTGATGCCTCTTCAAATTGAGGAGATAGGAAAGACTGTTGAAAAGTATATGCGCTTGGACGGTATCAATGTAATGACAGGATCTACGGTTGAAAAGATCTTCGAGACAGCAGTGGTCGCCGGCGGGCAGACGGTTGAAGCAGAGAAGGTGTTAGTATGCATTGGGCGGAGACCATCTATAAACGTCGGTGAATTAAGCAGTTGCGGTGTAAAATATAGCGACCGAGGAATAGCTGTCAACGAGGAGATGCGCAGCACGGTTCAAAACATTTTTGCAATAGGTGATGTAACCGGCATCTTCGAACTTGCTCATGTTGCCTCAAAACAGGGCGAGGTAGCAGCACAAAACATAATGGGAAAAGGAATTAAGATGGATTATAGAACTGTACCAGCATGTGTCTTTACATATCCGGAAGTGGCTTTCGTTGGCAAGCTGGAAGGCAAGTGTGGAGAATTTCCGCTTGCTGCAAGTGCAAAGGCAAATTGCCTAGGCGACACAAGGGGAATCTTTAAGGTTTTTGAGAAAGACGGAATAATTGTAGGAGCTTTGATCATCGCACCACATGCAGGCGAGATGATCGGAGAAGCTGCTCTTGCAGTTAGAATGCACATGAAACCACAAGATATATCTGATACGATACATGCCCACCCTACGCTTCCAGAATCGCTTGTAGACGCCACAAGAGACATTGACAGCCAAGCCATACACATTCCTTACAGGAACAAAAAGTAGAACGACTAGCCCAGAACATACAGTTTCCTCTTGATGGTTGAGGAGTGAAATTATATCCTCAACTACATACACACACATAGATACACGCACAACATTTTAAGCCATTAAGGAAAAAGATCACACTATCCAGCAATGTCTGAAGACAATAGCTTTGGCAGAATTCGTCATATCGTTAAGCCAATATACTTCTTCGATGAGGCAGACGGCAGAAATAAGATGCTACTTGGCGGCAAAGGAACCGGCCTCGCAGAAATGACAAGGTTGGGTCTGCCTGTACCACCTGGCTTTATAATAACGACTGAAATTTGCGAAAAATTTTACGAAGCAGGTAGACGCCTGCCAGACGGTTTGATGGATGAAGTGCGCAGGTCGATAAGACGCCTAGAAGATCTGACAGGAAAGAGGTTTGGCGACTGTGAAAATCCACTCCTGGTGTCAGTTCGGTCCGGCGCTCCGGTGTCGATGCCCGGTATGATGGATACTATTCTTAACCTTGGCCTGAACGAGGAGACAGTAGAGGGCCTTGCAAAGCAGAGCGGCAAGCCGGAATTTGCGTGGGACACGTATCGGCGGTTTATCCAGATGCTTGGCAAGATTATTGTAGGCATAGATGCTCGCAAGTTTGACGGCATAGTGGCTGGTAAGGACCTTTCTGACGTGGATGCACTCAAGAGTATTGTAATTTCATCTAAGTCGCTATACGAAGAGACCGGAAAGAAATTTCCAGCAGATCCGTATAAGCAAATAGAGCTTGCAATAGAGGCAGTCTTCAAGTCATGGACGGGCAAGCGCGCTGTAGAATATCGCAAGCAATACAATATCACAACAGAAATGGCAGGAGGTACTGCCGTGACGATAGTTGCCATGGTATTTGGAAATATGGGCTCGGACAGCTGCACAGGCGTTGTGTTTACCCGCGACCCGGAGACAGGCGAAAAGCGGCTGTACGGCGATTACCTCTTAAATGCGCAGGGCGAGGATGTAGTTTCAGGCAAGGTGACACCGAACCATATCGACGCGCTTGTCAGCGAAATGCCAGATGTATATAGGCAGCTGATTGAAGTGACTGAAAAGCTTGAGAACCACTTTAAAGAGCCGCAAGATGTCGAGTTTACGGTTGAAACGGGGAGGCTTTATATCCTTCAGACAAGGACAGCCAAGATGAATGCAGTAGCGGCGGTCAAGATCTCCGTCGACCTCTACCGCGAGGGTCTTATAAGCAAAATTGCTGCGCTTGAGAGAATCAACCCGGAGGAGCTTGAGCAGCTTTTGTATCGCAGGATAGATCAGCACTCTAAACAAAAGCCGATTGCGACAGGAGTAGGTGCATCTCCTGGTGCTGCAAGCGGAAGTGCAGTATTTGATATTGCATGCGCAGAGGAACTTGGCAAAAAAGGGGAAAAAGTGATCCTCATAAGGGAAGACACCAAGCCAGATGATGTTCCTGCTTTCTTTCAGTCAGTTGGGATACTGACCAGCAGAGGCGGCAAAACATCACATGCAGCCGTGGTCGCACGTGGTATGGGCAAGCCATGCGTTGTAGGATGCTCACAAATAGAGATTGATGCCGATGGTAAGAGCTTTAACATTAATGGGAAAAAAATAGTGACAGCAGGTCAGAAAATAACGATTGACGGATCATCAGGCAAAGTCTACGTAGGAGAGGTTCCAACAGTTGAACCGGAAATTTCATCAGAGTTCAAGGAACTCTTGCAGTGGTCTTCAGAGATGAAGGGAATAAAGATAAGGGCAAATGCAGATACAGTCGAGAGTGCTGCTCTCGCCCACAGATATGGCGCAGAAGGGATTGGGCTTTGTAGGACCGAACGCATGTTCAACCACCACGACAGGATAGTTCAGTTTGTTAATATGATAATGGCACAAGATGAGAGCGAGAGGAGGCAAGCACTTGCAGAACTAGAGCCGCTACAAAGATCAGATTTTAAAGCTATCTTAAGCGAAATGAAAGGCCTCCCCGTTACAATAAGGCTGCTTGATCCTCCACTGCACGAATTCCTGCCGAACGAAGAGGATCTGATGCAAAAGATATTTGAGCTCAAGTCGAGAGGCGGTAAGACCTCCGAGATCACTCGCATAGAAAAGATACTGCACCGCGTACATGAGCTCTCTGAAATTAACCCAATGCTAGGGCACAGAGGAGTCAGGATGGGGATATCTTTTCCCGAGATCTATGAGACTCAAATAAGGTCGATATGCGAGGCAGCAGCAGAGCTGACCGGGGAGAGGATTGCAGTTGAGCCACAAATAATGGTGCCCCAGATAGGCTTGGTAGAGGAGCTTGCAGTAGTAAGGCAGATCTTTGAATCAGTCAAGCGTGAAGTAGAGCACCGGCACAAGGTAAAACTAAAGATAAAGTTTGGCAGCATGATTGAAGTAGTCCGAGCCTGCCTTGTAGCAGATGAGATTGCACATCTTGCTGATTTTATTAGCTTTGGCACAAACGACCTTACTCAGGCCACTTTCAGCTTTAGCAGAGAGGATGCGGAAGGCAAGTTCCTCCCATTTTACCTAGAAAAAGGGATCGTTAGCGTGAACCCCTTTCAGAGCATCGATACCAAAGGAGTTGGCAGGCTCATGAAAGTGGCTATCGACATGTCAAGAGGCGTGAAAAAAGATATAGAAATTGGAATCTGCGGCGAGCATGGAGGCGATCCTAGGTCGATCGAGTTTTGCAGCAACATTGGCCTCGATTATGTCAGCACCTCGTCCCATAGGATCCCGATTGCGATACTGGCCGCGGCTCAGTCTGCCATAAAGCAGAACAAGCGCCTGCACCAACATTCTGTCATATAACTTAAAATGAGGGGCTCGAGGCTAAATCAGAGAGAGAGCATATGGAGACTTCAGGTGGAGACAGCTCAGTCGCATACGAATGCATGCGCTGTGGAACACGAGTGACAGTCGAAGAGCTTTCTAGGC
>DAINBL010000039.1:0-10109 GCA_036732945.1 Nitrososphaera sp.
TCAATGTAATCGTCCAGTCGCACTTTACCCTCATCTTGTAGAAAATCCAAGAATTTACGCTTGTCTACTCGAGGAATGTCGAGACCGCTGCCCATACCTCTACATAGCACTGTAGTTGAACAAAAGATTTTCGTATACTTTTTGACTTTTTAAGGTCAAGCTTCTCTAAGAGGTTGTTCACTGTTTGTTTTGGCCGTTCAGTGATAGACAGTTGTTGTTGTTCGGAATAGCGGACAGATTATTGATTTAAATGAGTAGGAATGCAGGCAGAGATATTATGAGGACGCAAATGTATAATCGGCAAACCAGGAGGAGCAGGAGGCATTAGCCATATAAGCCCGTTAAGAAAATAGGTGTTCTAGCACTTTGCTTACCAGCTCTACAGGCTTTACTCTGGCAAAAGATGCCTTTCCGCCTAGCGGAGACCAGCCTGAAGCAATAGAGCAGCTCGTCAGAGGTGTGCGAAAGGGTGGACGTCAGACCCTGCTCGGCGTGACTGGTAGTGGCAAGACGTTTACAATTGCAAATGTCATCGCAGGTGCAAACAAGAATACCCTTGTGATTTCTCATAACAAGACCCTTGCAGCGCAGTTGTATGCAGAATTCAAAGAATTCTTTCCAAAAAATAATGTCGGCTATTTCGTAAGCTTTTATGACTATTATCAGCCTGAAAGTTACATCCCTCAGACAGACACCTATATCGAAAAGGACACTGAGGTGAATGAAAAGATAGAGAAGATGAGGCTTGAAGCGACTGCGATGTTAATGTCTGGCGAGCCCACAGTAATTGTGTCTACAGTATCGTGCATATATTCTCTGGGCTCACCAGGAGAATGGGAGAAAAGCGCAATTTCAATAACAAGAGGTATGACGATCGACCGCAAATTGCTAATCCACAATTTTATTGAAGCACGTTATGAGCGAAATGATGTGTCGCTTGTGCCCGGCAATCTTCGGGTCAAAGGTGACACGATTGATATCATCCCAGGATATTCTGATGACATTATCCGGATCTCGATGTTTGGTGACGAGATTGAGCACATAAGCATACATGACCATGTCACTATGAAAAAATTGCGCGACGTAAATGCAGTCAAGATATTTCCAGCCAAGCACTATATTACTGACGACAATTCACGCAATAGAGCTATTGCCTCAATCAAGCGTGAGTTGGAGAACTGGCTTCCAAATCTGCCATCAGAACTTGAAAGACAGAGGCTTATACAGCGCACAAAATATGATCTGGAGATGATAGAGGAGTTTGGCTATTGCTCTGGAATTGAGAATTATTCGCGTCACTTGGACGGCAGGGTACCTGGACAGCCGCCTTACTGCCTGCTCGACTTTTTTGGCGATGACTTCTTGCTAGTAATTGACGAATCACATGTTACATTACCGCAGTTACATGGCATGTACAATGGCGACTATACACGCAAAAAGATGTTAATTGATTATGGTTTTCGCCTTCCAAGTGCGTACGACAACCGTCCGCTCAGGTTTGAAGAGTTTGAGAAGAAGTACCTCAAGAATGTGATCTTTGTATCGGCAACACCCGGTGCCTATGAATTAAAGAGTAGCCTGCAGGTCATCGAGCAGCTAGTCCGCCCTACAGGGCTTGTAGATCCCAAGGTCGAGATCCGCCCCACCAAGGACCAGATGGAGGATTTGATAAAAGAGATAAAGAATAGGGCAGAGAAGAACCAGCGGACGCTTGTCACGACTATGACAAAGAGGATGGCAGAAGACCTAGCAGAATTTCTTGCCAAAAATAAAGTGCGTGTGCGTTACCTCCATTCTGAGATTGAGGGCCTTGAGCGTACAGAACTCATAAGACAGCTGCGTCTTGGCGAATTTGATTCGCTAGTAGGTATTAACCTGCTGAGAGAAGGCCTTGACATCCCTGAAGTTTCCCTTGTTGCAATCCTTGATGCAGACAAGGAGGGATTCTTGCGCAACACAACCAGCCTCATTCAGACATTTGGTAGAGCAGCAAGAAACCTTGACGGCACTGTCATAATGTATTCAGATCATGTTACTCAATCTATGAAGCAAGCTCTCGAAGAAACCGAACGCAGGCGCAATAAGCAACTGGAGTACAACAAGAGAAACAAGATAACTCCAAAGACAATAGTTAAGCCAGTACCAGAAAGTGTTAAGGAAATTGCCGATGTTGAAGTAGAGATAAAGTCGATGGCAAGGGAGGACCTGTTCAAACTCGCAGTAGAGACAGAGGCCACCATGAAGAGGTTTGCGGAAGAACTAGAATTTGAAAAGGCAATAATGTTTCGCGAAAAGCTGGATAAGATAAGAAAGGTTCTTGGCGAGGCGGCATTCTCAAAGGTGTCATAATGCACAACAAGATAATAATCAAAGGAGCAAGACAGCATAATCTCAAGAATATCAATGTCGAAATACCAAAAAACAAGCTGGTAGTCATCACGGGCCTGTCTGGCTCTGGAAAATCGACACTTGCATTTGACACGATTTATGCAGAAGGCCAGAGACGTTATGTGGAATCACTATCGGCTTATGCAAGACAATTCTTGGAATTGATGGATAAACCCGACGTTGATTCAATCGATGGTTTGTCGCCAGCGATATCCATACAGCAAAAGACGACAAGCAAGAACCCACGCTCGACTGTTGGCACAGTGACAGAAATTTACGATTATCTGCGTCTGCTGTTTGCAAGAATAGGAGTACCTCATTGTCCCAAGTGTGGCAGCAAAATAGCCAGCCAGTCAGCTGACTCGATCACAGAAACTATAATGAAAACAGCGGAAGGAAAGAATGTTATGATCATGGGCCCAGTCATACAGGCCAAAAAAGGAACATACGAAAAATTATTCGATCAGCTCAAACAGGATGGCTTCTCTCGCATCAGGCTAGATGGAGAGGTAACGAGGCTCGACGATGAGGAAGAAGAAGAAAAACCCCATTATCCAAGGCTCGACAGGCAGAAAAAGCATACCATAGAAGTGATCGTAGACAGGCTCAAGCCCTCACCACAAGAAAGGAGCAGGCTCTTTGACTCGATACAATCTGCGCTGAAGGTAGGCGGAGGGGTTGTTGTTGTTTCAGTTGACAACAAGGATATGATGTATTCACAGAGAAATGCCTGTCCTCACTGCGGCATTTCGCTTGGAGACTTGGAGCCCCGAACCTTTTCATTCAACTCACCTTTTGGTGCATGCAGAGAATGCAATGGACTTGGCATCAAAATTGAATTTGATCCAGATTTGATAATACCCGACAAGTCAAAGAGCATAATAGAAGGTGCAATAAGGCCGTGGACTGGACACTTTGCAACATTTCGATCTGCAATGCTGCGTGACGTAGGCAGAAAGTTTGATTTTGACCTTGCGACTCCAATGGTCAAGATGAAGCCAGAACAAGTTCGGGTAATACTGTATGGCAGCGAAGAAAGCATCCACTACAAGTATCAGTCGCGCTATTCTGACAGCCGTTGGGAATATCGTGGATCATTTGAGGGTGTCATACCAAATCTTGAGCGCATTTACCGAGAAACCGAATCAGAGTCAAAGCGCGAAGACCTAATGCAATTCATGCGGGAGCGGCCCTGCGAGTTGTGCAATGGCAGGCGCCTGCGGGACGAAGCTTTAGCAGTCAGGATACAGAACAAGTCGATAATGGATGTGTGTGACATGTCAATAGATGAGTGCTATCACTTCTTCCAAGCGCTAGAGCTGACAGAAACTGAGCGCTACATCGCGAGGACTATACTAAAGGAAATCATGTCAAGGCTCGACTTTCTACTAAATGTGGGGCTCAATTATCTGACGCTCAATAGAATGACTGCCACGCTTTCAGGTGGCGAGTCACAAAGAATTAGACTTGCGACCCAGATCGGGTCAAACCTGACAGGAGTACTCTACGTATTGGATGAGCCAACGATCGGCTTGCACCAGCGCGACAACATGCGGCTAATAGATACTCTCAAAAAACTTCGCGACCTAGACAACACACTCATTGTTGTAGAACACGATGAGGAAGTTATACGAAGCGCTGACTGGATAATAGATATAGGCCAAGGAGCCGGTAGGCACGGAGGAGCTATAGTTGCAAGCGGCCGTCTTGAAGACATTGTAAATAACTCTAATTCTATTACAGGCGCTTTTCTCAGAGGCGATCAACTGGTTGTCCACCGGCATGAGCGGCGAAAGCCAAGCAAGTGGCTGACTGTTCACAATGCATGTGAAAATAACCTAAAGTCCATTGATGTCCAGTTTCCTCTGGGCTGCATGACAGCTGTCACTGGCGTTTCAGGCTCAGGCAAGTCGACACTCATAAACGATATATTGTTCAGGGCACTTGCCGCACACTTTTACGGCGCAAAGGAAAGAGCTGGTAGGCATGATAGGATATCCGGCCTTGAGCACATAGATAAGGTGATAGGCATCGATCAGTCTCCGATTGGCAGAACTCCAAGATCAAATGCTGCCACTTATGTCAATGCATTTACGCCCATACGGGAGCTATTCGCCAAGACACCTCAGGCAAGAGAGATGGGATACAAAGCTGGCAGGTTCTCATTCAATGTCTCAGAGGGGAGATGCGATGCATGTGAGGGAGGCGGCTCAAAAAAGATAGAGATGCAATTCTTACCCGATATCTACGTCACATGTGACGAATGCAAAGGCAGGCGCTATAATTCTGAAACACTTGCGATAAAGTACAAGGGCAAAACTATTTCAGATGTGCTTGACATGACCGTCGAAGAAGCACTAAAATTCTTCTATGCGATACCGACTATTACCAAAAAGCTCCAGACGCTAAGCGATGTCGGTCTTGGCTACCTGAGACTGGGGCAGCCTGCAACCACACTCTCAGGAGGCGAAGCTCAGAGGATCAAGCTTGCTGCAGAGCTGTCAAGACGAGACACTGGCAAGACGGTCTACATTTTAGACGAGCCCACTACAGGGCTCCACTTTGCAGACGTAAGCAAGCTGCTAAATGTGTTAAAAAGGCTGGTTGAACTTGGCAATACAGTCATAATCATTGAGCACAACCTTGATGTCATTGCGTCGGCAGACTGGATAATAGACCTGGGTCCGGAAGGTGGTGCAGCAGGAGGGCAAATTCTTGTAGCCGGTACCCCCGAGGAGGTAAGCGAAACTGTGAACAGTTACACCGGCAAGTATCTGAAGCCAAAGTTGTCAGTTGATAGTATGATATTGTGGAGGACTAATCGGTGACTTTCACTACTACGATTCTAAGAGAAAAGCGTATTCCAGAACAACCGGGCGTTTACCTAATGAAGGATAATGAAGGTGTGATAATCTACATCGGCAAGGCCAAGAACCTGCGAAAACGTGTCACCTCATATTTCAGTAGGCACGACCCCAAGCTAGGATGGAAAACTAGCAGGTTGGTTGAGAGGATAGCAGATGTAGATTTTGTTGTTACGGACAATGAGATTGAGGCATTCCTTCTTGAGTCAAATCTCATCAAGCGTTACAGGCCAATCTTCAACATTGAACTGAAGGATCAGCAACGCTATACTTATCTGAAAATAACAGAGGAAGCATTTCCTCGTCTCCTTGTAGCCCGTCGCAACAGGGCAGGAGAATTCACCGGACCAAAAGGGAGAATCTATGGACCGTTTGTACGCGGCAGTTCTAAATACTTGACAGTTGGACTCTTGCGAAAATTATTCAAAATAAGAGTATGCAATAGGCTGCCCAAAACACCCTGTCTTCAGTACTTTATCAAGAATTGCGACGCGCCATGTATAGCTAATGTAATGCACGAGCAATATATGAGGAATATCTTGGCATTGCAAGACATACTTGAAGGTAAGAGCAATATAGACAAATTTGCTGACGAAATGCATTTGGAGATGAAGCGTGTATCAGAGCTTGGTGACTACGAGAGGGCAAAAGAGATCCGTGATACTCTATACAGGCTCAACAATCTGCGCGTCAAGCAAAAAATGGAAAAGGCTGTCAACCGCAACCATGACGAGGAGTACATTAGTATCTTAAAGGATACCAAAAAGGGCGTGGCCCATGTGATGGCACTCCGCAGGACACGTGGTGTCATAAGCGATCGGAAAAAGTTCGAATTTGACCTTGTAGGGGATAACTCACTTTCCTCATTTCTCCTACAGTATTACTCTTCAGTCCCGATAATCCCAAGGTTCGTCTATGTCAACGAAGACCTTGAGGACAAGCAGGTGTTAGAGATATCACTTGATAAAATAGCAGGGCACAAGGTGAGCATCTTTAATATCGAAAGGACGCTGATAAAGGATAAGAGGCAGCTTATGGACCTCATGATGCGCAACCTTTCAATGTATATTGAAAGGGGCTATGATCCAGCAGTAGTAGAGCTTAAAAACGCATTAAAGCTTACTTCCATGCCGGAAGTTATTGATTGCTTTGACGTGTCAAACCTTGGAATCTCAATTGCTGTTGGATCATGCGTTCGATTTATCAACGGCAAGCCTAGCAAGAGCCACTATAGGAGATTCAACATCACAACAGTAACAGGGCAGAATGACTTTGCGATGATAGGCGAGCTTGTTCGCCGGCGCTATTCATCTATCAGTGAAAAGATTCCCGATCTTATATTGATAGATGGGGGACGCGGCCAGCTTGGAGCCGCTATCATGTCACTTCGAAGCTTGGGCATCTCAGATGTCGCTTGCATCAGTCTTGCTAAGGAAAATGAAGAGATCTATATGCCAGGCTCCAAAGACCCGGTCGCGCTACCGAAGAGTAATGTAGGTCTCAAAATACTGCAGCATGCTCGAGATGAAGCTCATAGATTCAGCCTTGCATATAATATCAAGCTGAGAAAGTTGCGCTAGCCGTTTCCTTGTAATGTACGGTAGTATCTCTGAGATAGCTTCACATTGTTGACATAAAGAAAAAGGAAGATTAGTTAATTTTTTGTGTATGTTTTTAGTGTCTTAACTGACTGTAGTCAGCGGCCTCTCTTCTTTCTTTTCAAAAGTCTCTATGTCTTTCGCCTTAGCTTTTGCGCTGACTGTCTCCTTTTCTTTTATTTCTTCATGCGTCCAGTCACACATAGTACTCGCATTATGCGCATTATGATAAATAAGAATAGCATGCTATAGGGAGGGGTTATTCTAGAGAATCTTCTATAATTCAGGTTATAATATATTTATTATATTTGTTATATAGGTTCACTGAAAAGGCCCATCACATTTTACCACACTAGATATCCTATTGTCTATTAGTTCAAGGTGATATGCTTTTGCATTCTATATCACTTTCCATGAAAAACCCTCTGAATCTCTTTAGAATAGCAGTTTTATTTAGATAAATGATAATGAGATTCCTTACAATTTCATTAGCACTTATAGTTAGGAGGCGTAAATCAAGGAAGAAATATGACTCAAAAATGCTAAAGAAGAGCAAGCTAAAAATGCTAATTTTCAATTTTTCGTATAAGGACTCAGTTCCGTCTGATTCATATTCAACCTTTTTCGCTTGTCTTTTTAAGGCAAATGTACGGATATGTATCACTAAGTACTCTCTAAGTTGCTTATTGTGACATAAGACAGATTAATTACAATCTGTAAACGAAATCTTACATGATCTCCTATCAAGTTATCACTAGTACTTCAGATAGAAAAATTTTTTAGGTTGATATAACACATGACAACATGGCCGAAAACAGGAAAAAAGTTTTTCTTAACTTCGAGCTTAAATGCAGCGATCAAGGGCAGAAGCGTATCATTAAGGCCATGGCAGATTTCAACCCGGAGATTCCAAATAGTCTTGTTACTAATTACTCAGCGGAGTACGATGAAAGCGAGTCTGTAAATGTAATTCAGCAGCTGTCTGATGGCGGGATTCAGGTGGCAAAGACAGGCAAAGCCTTTGAATTGCGACTGGAAGCGGACAATTTCGAATTTAACTTGAATATTAAACCGAAGTACCAGCGACGTTGGGGCCAATCCTTTGTTGAAAAAATGGACAGTGCAAGGAAAAAGATGGGCTATGGAATTGCAACTGGAAGCGATGTCGGCTAGATTAGAGCATAGCTAAAGGACTTTTATTATCGCTTGCAATTTGAGCATCACACCAAGCAACAAGGTATATACAATAAGGAGGTTTTAGACGTTTAATGCTAGCCATTTCTGACAGCGCTAGGCTTTTTCCAAGTATATGAGATATATATGTGTGCACTCCAGTGCTTTCTGAGCTAATTACAGATACTTTCTTGCATTCGAGAAATACTAAACTGCCACCAGCTTAAAACACTTAATTTTGCTGTTAGAAACAGCAAACTGGCTGCAAACACAGGTAGTCTAGATCAACTTTGAAGGCCATTCTATTATACCAAGATTTTAATTGAATTTTATGAAGATGTGATTTTTGCATAAAAGGCTTTCAGGTGTCTTTCTCAGAAAGCAGAAGGCATAAACATAAATAAAAAAATAGAAGGCGGAAAAAAACCGCCTAATTTACTTTTTGCATACTACTGGAAGCCAGAGCTCACCGCACCGTACAGTGTGTCAAGCCTGTTGGCTGCAGAGTAGCGTTCGTCACCTCGGAAGTCGATTTCAATGTTGGTTGGAGTCAGCTCCTCACCTCCTCTCACTATTACATTTACTCTTTCATCGTTAGAATACATGTGGCCATTGAGCAACAGGTCGGCAGTTCCTGAAACTAGATAGCTGTTGAGTCCGATGGGCCTTGCCACCCTTGGCTTGAGATCCACTATCTGAAATGTATCATGGTCTCTGCTCCTCTGGGACGCTAGATCTACGTTTTCATTTGAGTCTTCCCTTGCTGACATGAAGTAAGCAGAGAGAGTCGCGCTAACAGGCTCTTCGTCGCTCACCCGGAGTGTGAATGATCCAGACATCACAAATGGTCCTTCGGGGCGCGTCTGGTTCGACGTCATAGTGAATATGTCTCCGTCGAGATCTAGCGGCGCTTGTATGTTGAACTGCTCTTCAACTCCAGTAGTTCTATTGTACTCTGCTGTCACTACAATGTTATGGTCTTCTCCGTCGTCAGGTATGGTCACAACACCCACTCCACCAAACGGAGTTTGGATCCACGTACCAGGAGAGGCTCTCAGGAACTCAAGATGTTCAAAGTTTGCGTAGAATATAGGGTATGTGCCTGGCGGCAAATCATCTACTCTAAGTTCTGTGAAGCCTTGCTCTATCTTTTCTGCGGCTTCTGCATTGTAGATCGTTACAAACATGTCCGGTATGAGGTTCCCTTGGGTGTCTAGTGCACGAAGCGTGAGCGAATTGTCTGTCACCCTTGAAGGCGGAGGAGGCACTGGTCGCTCGCTATATAGTGCAGTCACCGTTGTGTTCCTGCCTTCTCTGATCGTTATCAACCCAGAGCCACCGTCAGGTGTATCTATCCATCTTCCTGGCTCTGCTGACTCAAATTCAAAACGCCCAAAGTCAGAGTAGAAAATAGAGTAGGTACCTTCTTGAAGCTCAATATCCATAGGAGTCTTGCCCTTTTCTATTACTTGACCGCTGCTTGTATCAAATATAGTAACTGGTGCATTACGTAGAGCCTCCCCATTGTCTGTTGCAGAGGCTGCAGTTAAGCGAAGGGTCGAGGGTCCTTCAGTCGTACCGTCCAATCCTATTATGTTGACGTTTTGGATGATATTGGTCTCCTGGGTTCTGACGACCACTTGGGCACTGCCTGCGACCACCGTAGTAGGCACTATAACTACTGTGTTAAATGACCCTTCTACATTTGTTATTGCGTTTTTTATTTGGACATTGTTTATGAATATCTGGATTGGTGTGTTTGGCTGGAAGCCCTCACCGCTGATTGGAAGCGGCGAGCCGGGTTCTACACTTGTTTCATCTAGCTGAACTGTTGGTTCTTCTATGCCTGTGTCAGTCTGATTGTTTTGTGTCTGGTTCTGTACCGTAGTTGTTGCTGCTTCTCCTCCTCCTTCTGCGGGTTCTTCAACATTGATTTCTATACTTTCAGATGTATTTTGATTGTCAGTGTCTATAGCAACAAGAGTGACGTTATATGTACCAGCTTCCTCAAATGTGTGCAAAACAGTTTGGTCGTTACTTTCTTCGCTGTCATCATCAAAGTTCCAGCTATAAGTGTAAGGCTCAG
>DAINBL010000040.1:0-10077 GCA_036732945.1 Nitrososphaera sp.
TGTGCAATAATATTCATATTCAGCCGGTTGCAAGTCGGCAGTGTTTAGGAGCCACTTGGCGGCAGCGTCGATTATGCCGGAGTCAAACAGGCCTTCCTGTTTGCTGCTTACTGTATGGGGGGTGTTATCTTCGTTTGTCCATTCAACCCCGTCGCCTTGGTTTACTGAAAGAGGATCGGGATCATAGTCTGGGTTGCCCTCCGCAGAAGCTCCAGGCAGTATCCTTGCACTAATTGTGTTCGCAGGTCGAGCTGCTGGTTCCGCGGCAGGAGGCGGCGCTTCCTGTTCTTCCTCTGCAGGGACCGACGGCTTCGGGGTCACTACCCCAAATGCGTAAAATGTTGAGCCACCTACTATGGCGGCACTTACAAATATAACAGCCAGGGGTTTGAGGTACTGGGCTCCACGATAGGATGCAACGGCCAGTACTGTGGCTGGAATCGAGATTATGAGCATAAGACCTATGTATGCAAAAATGCTTGGAACCTGCGTGCTAACTGTAACGGCTGCGGCAAAGCCAAAAGTTACTAGGAAGCCAAGCGTGATAAATGTAGCAGATTTGGCTCTTCCGGAAGTCGGAAAACCGTCCTTGAGGAGACCTGACGCAAGGAAGATCATGCCAATGAACATGGTCAAGAGTGTAACGGCGTGCATGCCATCGATGAATGTTTTGGCTATCCCTGAAAGAGAAATTCCGACGCCGACGATGCCTATTGAAGTAAGACCAATACCGGGTGTCATAAGGTCCCAGTCAGTCATGTTGTTTTACGGATATTGGGATCTGTTTGGCATAATTAATCGTTTCCTCTAGTGCTTAGATGCCAGATGAAGTCTCTACTGAATGTGTCTTCTGGTCCTATCAGAGATGGAAGCTGAGCCGCATTATTTTGCCCATGTGGTCAGGGAAACTAAATTTTGCACTAGGTTTGAGGACGATGAGCTGAGACTGTATAAGATTATAGAAGGCTCAACGAAGTGCTGTGTGTGTTACTTCTAATCCTAAAAAAGTGGTGCTTATATCAGAATGTCTCGAGTCCAAGGTGTTTGCCTACTGTATTAAAGCTATCTTCGAATCTAGAATTTTTGATATTAAATCTTAAGAATACACTCTGTGCACGAAAGAACATTGCCCGTAGCAGATCTTTTCGACATAAGCGAGAGTGATACAATCTGGGATGCTTGGCTTAACACCATAAGTCTGCTTGATATCCTCGAAAACGTCGAGCAGATTAGTCAATATTATGACTTTCAGCAGTCACGCAAGAAGATAGCGAAGATCTATGAGCTGGCCGAATCTCATGCCATAGACAAAAAGAATAGCAAATGTTCATGCGGCCTGTCCGATGGCGAACACGCCTTGCTGAAGCGAAAGATGATGAGATTCTTCAAGCTACAGGTAACCAACTTGAAACATTTCATCTGTTGACCAACCGGAGAACGAATAAATTAAATGCGAGCAAAGGGAGAACTCCGATCGAGTCAAGCCCGTGACTATACATGACTATGTAGAAGTTTCAAAGCCAAGAATCGTGGTTGTCCTTGTAGTAACGGCTATTGCTTCACTTCTAGCTGCAACCAGGTTTGATTCTACTCCAAATGTTCCGTGGGATGTCAATGCTTGGCAGATAGGCTTCCTTACTCTTTCAGGGGCTCTAGCCTCTATGGGAGCCAGTGCTCTTAATCACTATTACGACAGAGACATTGATAAGATAATGGAGCGGACTGCAAAGCGACCGATCCCCGACGGGAGGCTTTCTCCAAAGAGCGTCTTCGCATATGGGTTTACGCTATGCACGCTTTCAATTGTCATTGCATTTTTCACCCTCAATCCGGTTGCCACTGGAATGATTGCTATTGGGATCTTCTTTTACGTCATTATATATACGGCCTGGCTTAAGCGGAGCAACGCTTCAAATATCGTCATTGGAGGCTTTGCAGGGAGTGCCGCTTCTATGGCTGGCTGGGCCACCGCCACAGGATCCATTGATCTATTGGGCTTTCTGGTAGGATGGCTCGTTTTCCTGTGGACGCCTCCGCATTTTTGGTGCCTTGCAATAAGGGCTAGAGAAGAATACGCAAGTGTACATGTTCCGATGTTGCCTGTCCTAATTGGAAATCAGAGGACAGCAACCTATATCTTGATTAATACCGCAATCCTGCTGCCATATTCAGTGGCTCTGGCATTCTTTGGGCTGGGGTTGCTATACACCACAGTTGCAGCACTATCAGGGTCATTGATGCTTGCATATCACTATAAGCTGACAAAGAACCCTACGCCCGAATTTGCATGGAAAGCATACAAGGTCACTGCACCCTATCTCGTAGTGATATTTGTCGCGCTAGCACTTGATGCTCTTTTCTACTATCCACTGGTGCCTGCGTTTTAGCTTCGTCCAATGTTCAATTAAGTAGCAGTGTTGGGATCTGCTACCAGCTCGATCCTGCGCTTGTCTTTAGTTAGCCAAGAAACCCTTACAAGCCCGTATATCTCAAGATCCATCAGAGTCTTGTTAAAGTCCGAATCTGCAAGAGTGATGCCCTCCTTTTGAAGTGCGTTCATAAGATCAGTATCAGTTGTGGTGCCTGCCAAGGTAATCTTCTCGAATACAAGGTTTCGAATTGGATATTTCATTATTATTCATCCTTGAAGTGTTTTAACAACAAACGGATTAGTAATTAGAATAGGTATACTAGATACATAAGGATTTCGACTATCAAAGGCCTATATCATCGAAAACCTAAACTCTAAGAAACTGTGGCCCTAGTAGTAGTTGCATTAAGCCTAGTATTGTAGCTGCTTCATAGGTCCAGAAAATCCGCTACTATAAAGTGCCCTCCTCCTCAGAGCAAACAACCAAGCAAGCGGACAGGGCGTGCTGTGTGTTTTTAGATCTGTTTTCTTCTAGAAATATAATATCTGCTGATTGCAAATCCTTCGCTTGATGTGACTTCCAGGTACTATAGTATTATGAAAAACATGTTGGCTAGACATCATGGCTGACTATTTGATACTTTTTTCAACCAGAATATGTCGCATTTGTGATAATAGAAAAGGTGCAGTAATGAGTCGTCATTATTTTAGTCATCTCAGAAAGTATTTTGTGTGCTACATCTGTCTGAGAAGCCACTGCAATTGTTGTGGCGGTCGTTATATTGTAACGCCCAGATAAAGACAAGCACCTGCATAAGGAGAGACAACTAAGGTATTCAAATGAGCTTATTCTGGTCACGCATGTCCAATGATTAGCCGTAAAATGTCCTTTCTATTGGCTTAGGCATGGCGTATGTAATGTTTTTCTTTACCGATTCGTACCACTCCTCTACATCCTTTGTTATTGATGGACGCACAAGTCTGACGGCGTTTGCGAAGTTCTCGTTTGAGATCATATCAGACCTGCTTTGGAGAGCCAGGACAGCGGCTTCTCTACAAAGAGCAACCAAATCTGCTCCGCTAAAGTTCTTTGTGGATTGAGCTATGCTCTCCAAGTCTACGTCGGGTGCAAGGGGCATAGGGTGCGCAGTTATCCTCAGTATCTCCAGCCGCGCTTTTTCATCCGGCGGTCCCACATAGACTATCATGTCCAATCTCCCTGGCCGCAACAACGAAGTGTCAATCAGATCGGGCCTGTTTGTAATGCCTACTACCACCACTCCAGCACTTCCTGCGTCATCCATTTCCGTTAGTATCTGACTTAGAACTCGCTCGTTACCTAATATATCATCGTCATGCGCCCTTGGTCTTGCAAGTGAATCGAGTTCATCAAAGACAACAATGCATGGCGACGATGTCTTTGCCTTTCTAAAGATTTCCCGTATCGCCTTCTCAGACTCGCCGACCCATTTGCTGAGTACTTCAGGTCCCCGCACTACGATGATATTGGCATTGCTCTCTGTGGCAAGGGCCTTAGCAAGGAGAGTCTTCCCTGTGCCAGGCGGGCCATAGAGCAATGCCCCTCTCGACGATCTAATGCCCATCTTGGCAAACTTGTCTGGCTCTTTAATTCCCGTTATGAGATTGTCATGTAGGGTCCGCTTTGCTTCATACAATCCCCCTACGTCCTCCCACTTGATGCCCGCTACTTCCACATAAAATTCTCTCATTGCAGTTGGGATGATTTCTTTCATCCCTTCCTTAAAGTCGCGATCCGTGATCATCATGCTCTCAAGGATCTCTGGCGATATTCTCTCTCCCTCTAATTCGATCTCGGGGAGGCAACGCCTTAGGGCTTTCATGGCGGCCTCTCTGCAGAGTGCCTTAATGTCTGCCCCGGTATATCCATGAAGTCTAGCGGCAAGTTCTTGCAAGTCAATGTCCTCTGATAGTGGCATGCCACGAGTATGAATCTGCAGTATCTCAAGACGGCCCTCTACATTTGGAACACCTATTTCGATTTCCCTGTCAAACCTGCCAGGCCGCCTTAATGCTGGGTCTAGGCTTTCTGATCTGTTAGTGGCCCCAAGTACGATAACTTGGCCGCGGTCAGACATGCCGTCCATTAACGCCAATAGCTGCGCCACTACGCGCTTTTCAACATCACCAAATGCCTCCTCCCTTTTTGGAGCAATAGCGTCAATTTCATCTATGAATATTATACTAGGAGCGGACTCACGAGCCTCTTTGAAAATGTCGCGTAATCTTGCCTCAGTTTCGCCGTAATATTTGTTCATGATCTCCGGGCCATTGATTATGAAAAAGTTTGCCTCAGACTCTGAGGCCAATGCCTTTGCTATAAGTGTCTTCCCACAACCTGGCGATCCGTACATCAAGATGCCGCTATGAGGCTCTATTCCAAGCCTTGCAAAGACCTCAGGATGGCGCATAGGTAGCTCGACTATTTCTCGCAGTCGTTTTATCTGTTCTTTCATCCCGCCAATCTCTTCGTATGTGACCCGGGGCTTTCTGTCACTTGTGATCTCTGCCATTATGGTGAGCCTTGTTGTCTCCTCGATTCTGGAAATGACCTTGGGCGTAACCCTTTGAACATTAAAGTCCATTTGGTTGCCTAGAATAACTACTGAAATTTCGTCACCCTCATTGAGGGGATACCCTTTGAGCCTATGCTTGACAAAATCACAAAACTCTTTGTCAACTGTGATATTGGTATTGCCTAATGGCATCAAAGTAACGCTCTTTGCTTGCCTGCAATCTATCCTTCTAACGTTTAAAAGGTCGTTGAGCCCCGCACCGGCGTTCTTCCTTGTCTGGCCATCTATCCTTATGATGTCTGTTTCCTTTTCTTCCTCGTCAGCAGGCCAGGCTGTCACTGCTGTGTTGCGCTTCCCTAGAATCTCAATAACCTCTCCAGCCTGGATTCCAAGGTGCTCCATATGGCGCGGATCCATTCTGGCTCGCCTCTTGCCTACGTCACGGTGCTTGGCTTCGGCTACTCTAAGCTGGAGAGGGGACGATTCGTCGTTTCCAGAGCGCATCTTTTTCAATCCTCGGGAGCCTCCGCTATTATCATTATTGTGGATATTATTATTATTGTTTCATTCTTACTGACTGCCGGCTGATATTCGTTACCTCTATCTCGCCTACACCTTCCACGCTTTTGATAGATTCTTCAAGCTTGTCCATCTGCCCCTCAGCATCATCTAACAGAAAGTCGCCGACAATTGCTTTTAGCCCAAAGGCAATTGGCTCCATTGAGCTGCTTTTCAGCTCCATTCCCTCAGGAAGGGATTTCTTTAGTGACTCGGAGACATTTTCTAGGTCGGAGTCAGCCTCAGCTGGAAGTATTCTTATCCTAACTACCAGTCGCGCCATGCCTATGGACCCTCAAAACCGCATCCCACGCACTTATAGGGTCTTGCGAATTCACGGCAGCTCTCGCATCGCCACATCAGAACATATCCACAGTTCGCGCAATAATACTTGACGCATTCGTCATTAGGCATAATCGGCCTGCCACATGAACTACATACTGGCAACTGCAATGGCTTAGACATAGGTGCAGCTTCTTACGGGGACCGAATTTATGTCTTCCTTAGCTCTCTGAAATCAAGCGCCTTACCTCGTTGCCAAACAAGGCTTTGGCCATTCTAGCAACGCCCTTGGCTCCTAGGATCTTAGCAAGGGCCGTCGAGTGAAAGTCGAAGTCGCCGTTCACTGAGGCCTCTTCAAGGATCTCTGGAGGTATCGCCGTTATCAAGTCGTCTATAGCCTTGTTGTCCATTCGCTCCAAGAGCCGGCGGGCAAGCAGCATCTTGTCAAATTCAGGTTTGAACATTGATAACCAGTTCTTTTCATACTGCCTAAGCAAAAGCTGTTGCTCATGTCTATTTTGATTCTTTTTCTCTGCTGCATGTACCACAGCTTGCCCTGCTAGCAAGCCCCCCATGCCACAAGTGTAAATACCCCCTGCAGTTGTAGGCTTGCTCTGGCCCGCAGCATCTCCCACTATTATCGTCTTGTCAGATACAAAATTTTGAACGGGGCCATTAATCCATATGGGCGCGTAAACTTTACGCACCACAGAATATCTTCCCTTGCTCTCAATGTACGACTGGAGCGCGCTTGCGGCATTAATCCCTCTGCCAGCGACGCCTACTTTGCCCCTTCCTTGACCTGTAGGTATTATCCACGCAAAAAAACCTGGATAGTACTCGCTATTAAATGTCACTTCAATGGTGTCGTGCTCTATCCATGACGCGTAAACTTCGTATTGAGCCGACTGGAGAACGCCGGCCCTGTTTCTGCTAATTATGGACGCTATACCTCTTGCGTCTATGAAGAAGTTGCATGAAAAGTCTCCTTCTGAGGTCTTGACTACATATTTGGATGCTTCCTTTGAAATTAATCTCATCGAGCATTTTACTCTTATGTCGGCTCCTTTCTTTTGAGCCTGAAAGGCAATCTGCTTGTCAAATGCGCGCCTGTCTAGGACAACGACCTTTTGCTTTTCAGCGCTAATTTTGAAAAAGCGGGAAGGGGAAAAGATTTTGGCATGGGCTATCCTGTTGTTCTCTATTGTCTCGATACCTGGAACGATACCAAGTTTATGTGTGCCTGAAATGCTTACAAGCCCACCGCAGTGTTCAGGTGTTCCGATTTCTATATCTTCCTCAAGAACCGCGACAGATAGGCCTCCGCCCGCGATTTCTCGCGCAGCAAGGAGGCCTGAGACACTTCCTCCTGCAACCACCACGTCATAATCGGGCATCTTGCGATTGACTAGTAATGTATTTTTCAGTCGCTTAATTAAACTATGAGCAAGCGAGTATAAGCTATGGAATTTAAGCAAGTAATTATTGTCAGACGCGATGTCAATATGGGAACAGGCAAAATAGCAGCACAGGTTGCACATGCTGCGGTGATGGGCGCAGAAAAAGTAAAGGTGTCCAGAAGAGAATGGTTCAACTCATGGTTTGCTGCCGGTCAAGCCAAGGTAGTAGTGAAGGTAAAGAGCGTCGAAGAGTTGATCAAGGTCAGAAATCTAGCCGAAGATCTGCGTCTGCCCGTCGTGCAAGTGCAAGATAGTGGCTTGACGCAGATACCACCAGGCACGATTACTTGCATTGGAATAGGGCCTGCCCCCTCGGAAATTGTTGACAAAGTGACACTTGAGCTCAAGCTCCTCTAGTGGCGACCGACCAGAATTATGCCTACAATTATCAGGCCTGTCGCAACACCTTGGAATACAGTTATGGATTCGCCGAGCGCCAGCGCTGCAATCACTATGCCAAAAATGGGAGTCAATGAAAACATGGACATGGTTCTTACAGTTCCGATCCTCTTGATGCCCTCGAGGAATAACAATAGCGCGCCTCCGAATCCTGCAATTGACATTCCACCTATTAGGATCCACATGTCAAATTTGATCCCTGAGATGATACTTCCTTTGCCGAGTGCCATAGCTATTGCAAGCAATACAAGCCCGCCTGCAAGCGACTTGACCATGGCTATTTTGGCGGGGCTTGCCCTTGATGTAAGACGCCTGCTGACATTGTTGTCCACTGCCCACATGAACATTGACGCCAGTATCAGAACGTTACCCGTGTTGAATTGAATAATTGTCTCTAAAGCTTTCAGGTCTTCTGTGGTAGCTATCACCAGACCTATTACGACTAAGATCACAGCAAAAAGGCCAATCCTTCCATGTGGTCTTTCCCCAAAAAATATTGATGAAAGGACTATTGTAAATACGATTTCACCATTAGTCAGTATAGCCGCTGTAGAAGCAGCAGTCTGCTGAAGACCGTACATCAAAAGCACTGGCGCCAATATTCCTCCAAAAATAGTTACAACTATTACGTAGAAATAGTCGTCCCTTGTTTGAAATGTGAGTGAGGCCTTTGCGAAGGGGATAAGGGCTAGGCCAGAGATCGTATAGACTACTGCTGTTAGAGCAAGCGGGTCTATCGTAGCGAGGGGAACCTTTGCTAGGCTAAATACCGAACCAAATAGAACTGCAGCAAACAGCACGGACATGTAGCCTATGAGCCGTGGCTGCCTTTGGCTCTCTTCTCCTTTTTCTGTCACCAAGCGAGTTTGCTAGTGATCCTGATCTATATTTCTGCGTATAGATCTCTAACAAGAGATATAAGGTGGAAAAGCTGCTGTTTTTCTAGCTGTTGTCAGATTCGCCCCGAAAAAAAACTACCCCCCAATCATCAAAAAAGATCATTACTTATGCTATAATTGGGATCGTGGCAGTTGCTGCGGTATATGTTGCCATGTTTTCACGAAGTGCTCCCGAAATCAGCGGTCCTGGAACAAATACTCAAAATGATGAAGCTATGCAACAGCGATTCGAGGAACAATTCTGCGGGACTCAGACCGCGCCAAATTCTAATACCTATGTTGCTGAAGTCGCTCTACCTGCAGAATGTGAAATGCCTGTTGGCATTGCAATTGATGGTGCAAAAGTGTGGTATGTATCAACAAAACGTGGCCTTCTTGGCAGCTATGATACTGCTGCAGGCACATTCAATGAATACGAAATCCCATCATGGCCGACCCGATCGCTGCCCTTTACATCTGTCCCTTCATGGTCGATGTCATGGACGGTAAAGATTGATGGCAGGGGAGAGAATATCTGGTTCACCGACCAAAACAATACAATCTGGCGGTTTAACCAGTCAACAGAGGATTTTGACATGTTCAAAGTTCCAGCGAAATATCCTTCTATGATGGACTTTGACTCAAATGGTAACTTGTACTTTATAGGAATAAACTCTCAATCACTTTTCTTTGGGAATGTATCTAGGATTCAAAACGGAACTTCAGAAGGATTCGCAGAAATTTCTCTACCGCTGGAGGGATTCTCAGGCGTTAGTTCGGATCTCGTTACTTCGGGCGGATTGGTAGTTGATAAGGAGCGAAATGACGTGTGGGTTTCGCTCCTTGCTTTCCAACAAAAGAAAGGACAGCTCTTCCAGTATGATATTGAAACTAACAAAGTCGTCCGCATAGTAGACCTCCCGACGGATCTTGGCGCACCTGTAGGAATGGAACTTGACAATTATGGAAATGTGTGGGTGGCTGATCATGGAACGAGCACATTTTTCAGATATGATCCGAGCATGGATAATATAACCAGATTTGTGACATCAATAGCATCTCCCAAGATCTACGGTGGCAGCACTCCGCCAAACGCGTATACACTTCCATATTGGATAGACAAAGGGGGCGACGGCTCGTTGTGGTTCAACGAGCATACAGGCAACAAGATCGGCCGCTTCGATCCCGAAGAGCTTGCGCTGGTCGAATATTGGATACCTTCGCAAAACAGAGCCTGGGCGCTTTGTCCCCCTGAAGCAACAGTATGTGGTATTGCAAACGCCATGCAGTTTGCCGTGGATCCGGAGAACCATCTATGGTTCACAGAGTGGACAGAAAACAAAATCGCCAAATTGGATGCATCAAAGCAGGTGCCCATTGCAGTAGTGACACCTGCCGAAGTCGCACTTGCAAGAGGTGAAAGCACAGAGATAAAAGTGACAGTAGTTGCATCAAGCGATTTTAGCGGTCAAATGATCGCTTCGGGAACATTTATGCCAAATGCTGCTCTAGGTAACTCGACGGGTATTTTCAGCGAAGAATCTGTGTCTCTTTCATCTGGAAGTTCAAAAGAG
>DAINBL010000041.1:0-10060 GCA_036732945.1 Nitrososphaera sp.
GGACTGTTATTGACTTGCGGAATCTGGAAGAATCATTACAATTTCATTACAATTTTTTATTTTTTATCTTTTTAAGAGATACCAGATGGGTGTATATTAAGAGCCTCTAGGCGCCCTTTTTTGCCAGGCCAGAAACATGAATATAAAGGGAATACTCATGACCGCAGTCGCTATCAAGACAGGCTGAAATGCACTTGGGCTGATGTCTATGCCAGCGAGCTGCAAAAACGGCAGAGGGAATACAGTGAAGACCCAGAAAGTCACGATGATTGCTATGAGGTAGTAATTTCTCCTCAAGAGAGTCGTGAACCCAAGCCGGTCTATCTTTTTCCTGTCGCAGCTGATACATTTAGTAGTGTAGCCGGACATATCTGTCGGTACAGTGCACGACGTACATACTCTGCTTTCACAAAAGTAGCATTTTTTCTCAGCAAACCGCGAACCGCAAATGGCGCAGCGCTCTTGCTTTTGTTGTTGGTCAGCCATTGTCCAACGATATGTTACCATGAGATTCCCAACAATATTACTGTATCCTATGTAAAGCAAAATTTAAATTTGCTAATCTTGACAGTTGGTAAGGGTTCAAAAAATTCCTACACTTCAACAGACCTATACAGGATATGCTGCCAAGCTGATGCTAGAAGACGGTACTGTTTTTGATGGGATAGGCTTTGGCTATCCGTCAGAGATTGCTGGCGAGGTCGTGTTCAACACAGGCATGGTCGGCTACACTGAAACTCTGACTGACCCTTCCTACAGGGGTCAGATATTGTGTCTTACATATCCGCTTGTGGGTAACTATGGCGTCCCAAGCTATGATATGAAGGATGAGTATGGTCTGCCCAAGTTCTTTGAGTCAGATAGAATTCAGGTCAAAGGACTGATCATTCATGACCTGTCCGACATTGCAAGTCACTGGAGCTGCATAAAGACACTAGATCAATGGCTTTACGAGGAAAAGGTACCGGGGATCTATAACATCGACACGAGAGAGCTGACGAAAAAATTAAGAGTGCATGGAGTTATGATGGGGGCAATTATTGTGTCTGAAAATGCCATTAATGAATCTCTCTTGAAGAAGAAGCTTGCAAGTGCTAGGTATGAGGGATTGAACTTTATGCCAGAGGTTTCGACAAAGGGGGCTCAAGAGTATGGCGACAAGAACAAGGACTGTGTCGTGGTGCTGGACACCGGCGTAAAATATAGCATCATACGCAATATCATGCGCACGGGTTATAGAGTCATCAGGCTGCCTTGGCATGCAACGTATGAGCAAACAATGTCATATAATCCAAAAGGAGTGGTGATAAGCAATGGGCCTGGCGACCCCAAGGTGTGCAGTAGTACAATCAAGACTGCTTCAAAGCTGATCAACACCTCTACTCCAACTCTTGGCATCTGTCTTGGCAACCAAATCCTTGCGCTTGCAGGCGGCGCCAACACTTACAAGTTAAGATTCGGTCACAGGGGTCAGAATAAGCCTTGCGTTGATATGCGCAACAACCAAGTGTACGTGACTAGCCAGAACCACGGTTACGGGATCGACCCAAAGAGCCTTGCCAAGACAGGCTTTAAGGTTTGGTTCTCAAATGCTGACGATAATACAGTTGAAGGGTTTGAGCACAAGAGCAAACCCATAATTGCTGTCCAGTTCCATCCTGAAGCATCACCGGGTCCTTATGATTGTATGTTTGTGTTCGACAGGTTTAGAGAAATTATCGCCAACGGTATGAGGGATGAAACAGATCCCGCAGCAGAAGCTGCACAGCTGCAGTCTATGAAAAAGACAGCAAAGCCATTGAAAAAATTTGTAATAAATAAAAAAAATAGGAGGGAGAAAGATCGCCGAGAAATGAAACAATAAAGAAAGTTCTTGTCCTCGGAAGTGGGGCAATTAAGATTGGAGAGGCAGGCGAAAGCCAGCAATAAGAACTGGCCGCAAATTCGACTACTCCGGTTCTCAATGCCTCAAGGCACTTGCCGAGGAGGAAATCAAGAGCATTTTAATAAATCCTAACATTGCGACTATCCAGACTGACACACGCTTTGCAGACAGAGTGTACCCTCTTCCGATAAATACGAGCTACGTGGAGAGGGTTATCGAGGCAGAGCGGCCAGATTCGATAATGTTGGGATTTGGAGGCCAGACAGCCCTCAACTGCGGTGTCTCACTGCACGAGCAGGGCATCCTCAAAAAATATGACATAATGGTTCTTGGCACGTCCGTCAAGGGCATCAAAATCACGGAAGACAGACAGCAGTTCAAGGAAGCCATGATAAAGAGCGATGTGCCAGTGTTACAGAGTCTTGCAGTCAATTCGCTAGAGGAAGCCTTCAGGGCAGCTAAAGATATCGGCTACCCGGTCATCATTAGAGTAGCATACACACTTGGGGGTAGGGGCGGGGGCGTCGCCCATAATGAATATGAACTGCAGGAAATTGTACAGCGTGGTCTTAATCTCAGCATGGTTCATCAAGTTTTGATAGAGCGTTATGTAGGGCACTGGAAGCAAATTGAGTACGAGGTTATGCGAGATTACAATGGTAACAGTGTGATCGTATGTAACATGGAAAATATTCTTGTAATGCGTGTCCACACCGGCGATAACATTGTCATCGCGCCATCCCAGACGCTCAACAATTACGAATACCACATGCTGCGCTCAGCTGCCATTAGGGCGACCAGCTACTGTAACATTGTTGGGGAGTGCAACATCCAGTTTGCCCTTGATCCAGCGTCAGAACAGTTTGCCGCGATCGAAATAAATGCAAGATTGTCTCGCTCGTCAGCGCTTGCAAGCAAGGCCACAGGGTACCCTCTTGCGTACATGGCAGCCAAGATCGGGCTTGGATATTCATTGCCGGAACTCATTAACAAGATCACAAAAGCGACGACTGCATGCTTTGAGCCATCGCTTGATTACGTTGTGCTAAAAATGCCACGGTGGGACTTCTCAAAGTTTGAGCTTGTTAAGCGCAAGCTTGGCAGCACAATGAAGTCGGTCGGCGAAGTGATGGCTATCGGCAGAACTTTTGAAGAAGTGGTGCAAAAGGCGATCAGGATGTGCGACATTGGCAAAGACGGCCTTGTCGCAAATGCAAATTTGTTGTCTCAGCCTAGGGCTGAAGACATTGAAAGGATCGAGCTGGCGCTCATACATCCAACTGACGAGATAATATTCGCAGTCGTTGAGTCCATAAAGGCAGGCCTGACGATTGCGCGCATCAATCAATTGTCAGGAATCGATCCATGGTTTTTGCTCAAGATAAAGAATATAGTCGATATGGAAGATAATATTCGACGTAAATCCAACAGCTTTGACGAGCAGCTGATAAGGAAGGCGAAAAAAATCGGATTTTCAGACAAGCAGCTGGCGCGATGCCTCAATCTTGAGGAGATGCAGGTTCGTAACCTACGGCAGAAATTCAACATCAGACCGGTCGTAAAACAGATAGACACGCTGGCTGCAGAATGGCCAGCCAAGACTAACTATCTCTATCTGTCATACGGCGGCGAGACCGACGACGTCAAAGTGAAGGACGACAGCAACAGCAACAGCAACAAGAGCAGGATGATAGTGCTGGGCGCTGGCCCCTATAGGATCGGAAGCAGCGTCGAATTTGACTGGGGAACTGTCAATACGGTATGGGGCCTCAAGGAAAACGGGGTCAAGGAAATCTCAGTCATCAACTGCAACCCGGAAACAGTATCAACGGACTATGACATCTGCGACAGGCTCTACTTTGAAGAGTTGACGCTAGAGCGTGTGCTGGACATTTGTGAGAAAGAAAGGCCTACAGGAGTGGTCACCTGTGTCGGGGGCCAGACGGCAAATAACCTGACACCCAAGTTGGCAAAATCCGGCATCAACATTGTCGGCACGAGCAGCGAAAATGTTGACAAGGCAGAAGACAGGGCCAAGTTCGGACAGTTGCTCGACATACTCAAGATAAAGCAGCCGGCATGGAGAAAATTCACCTCGCTTGCCGAAGCAAAGGAATTTGCGGACATTGTAGGATATCCTGTGCTTGTTAGGCCGTCCTACGTACTTTCAGGTGCAGCAATGAAGGTAGTATGGGGCGAACAGCAGCTAGAGGGCTTTTTGACGGACGCAACAAACATCAGCCCGGACCATCCAGTTGTCATTAGCAAGTTCCTCCAAGATGCCGCGGAGGCCGAGGTAGATGCAGTGTCAGACAGCAATGAAGTTATTATTGGCTCTATTATTGAACACATCGACAATGCGGGCGTACACTCCGGCGACGCAATAATGAGTATACCTCCTTGGCGGCTCGACAGGAAGACTATCGACACCATCACAGACTACAGCGTCAGGATAGGCAAGGCGCTCAATGTCAAAGGTCCATTTAACATCCAATACCTGATCAAGGATGAAGAAGTGCTGGTAATAGAGGCTAATGTTAGGGCATCGCGCTCGATGCCTTTTGTGTCCAAGTTTGTAGGTTATAACATCATAAACCTCGCTGCAAAGGCAATGATTGGCAAGCGGCTTCCGCCTACTGCTAGAGATCTGTGGCTCAAGACTACTGGCTTTGGGATCAAGGTGCCTCAGTTCTCGTTTATGCAGCTTGAAGGTTCAGATGTGGTGCTTGGGGTAGAGATGCAATCAACTGGCGAAGTTGCCTGCTTTGGCAATAGTTTCTATGACGCATTGTCCAAAGCATACATGGCTGCAGGCTATTCTCTGCCACTCTCGGGATCAGCGCTAATAACTGTAGGTGGGCAGAAGAACAAAGAGAAATTGCTGCCTATAATATCGCTCATTACTTCCATGAACTACCGAATTATGGCAACGGAGCACACAGCAGAATTTATAGAGAATAATAACTTTAAAGACATACAGCTGGTATACAAGATAAGCGAGCCGGATCGCAAGCCCAATATCGCGGACCTGCTGTATGAACGCAAGATCAACTTTATCATAAACATTCCAGCCACGTCCACAATTGAAAAGTATGTGGGCATGCTCTATGACGAGTACCAGATAAGAAGAAAAGCAGTTGAAATGGGCATACCTGTTTTAACGACATTTGAAGCAGCAAGCTCGTTCATCAGGACTCTCCAGTGGCTGCGTGATAACACTCCCACTATCATGCCACTTAAGAGTTACATCAGGTTGGAATAGCCAAAAAAATTTTTTCGGTCATGACCTCACAGTAAGGAGCTTTGGTCAAATATTTGTCGTGCTTGTCAGAGGCGTAACTAAGAAATGCTGCTGCTTTAAGACATTCTAAATGATTTTTCCAAGCTCCAAGCAAGATACTGTTGACGAAAAGGAGATTGCCTTCTACAAAGCAAAAAGGGCTTGTCATGCAGTGATGAATAAAAAATAATAATAGTTATTCTGTAATTCTATCGGAAATCTTCTGATGACTAACAGGCAGTAAGATTCAAGTCATGGATAACTCAAAAAAGATTAGATAGATTTATGCTATTGATCACGTACGAACAAATGAAATTCAAAAATGATTTTAGTCCCCCATGGAGTTCTAATTATATACATTCCACTTCTATAACATCCATGTCACTCGGCAACAATTGATGTGACTATTAATATCCAACGTGTTTCAGTTGAAACGCAGTTTATATATTTACAAGATGTGTGGAAGGAGGGCTGCGTCGCCGACAATTGAGCCGTCAAGGGTTACAACAATGCACTTCTTCACTCCACGTTGCATTATTCTTGTGATTATGGGCGAAATCGACTTATGATATAACTTTTCGCCAGTAGCATAAAGATATGGATTAAAGGTTGGCACCACCACAATGTCAAGTATTCCCTTCTCCGCAAGAATATCTTCCTTTCTTGCTTGAATATATAGCCATACCCGCTCTCCGTTTATCACACTCCCTTTTTTCAAAAATACAGGATGTATATGTCCCATCACTATTTGCTTGACTCCCCCTCTAATATCAGAGGGCATGCTGTGACCGTGCAGCAAAAGCGTACCATCAAGCGTCATCCCCTTGCTGGTTATCATGTTTACATTCATTGGAACCAGATGTCCAATGTTGCCATCATGATTGCCGGGCACAAGATAGACGTCCGCCTTGGCTGACAACTGCTTCAAGAATACTGGCACAGTATCCCACTCCTGTCTGCTTATTGCTCCAACCGTATGCTTGATGTCCCCTAGCAGTATGATGCTATCCGCATGCTCTGACTGGACAAGATCTGATAGTTCAGCAACCATGTCAGAAACAAGGCTCCGACTGACTGTTATCCCCTTTGCCAACAGGTCCGCTTCAAGCCCGATATGCAAATCGGATACTGTAATGTATTTTCTGCCTGCATCTTCTAACAATATTGCGGCGTGAGGATGAATAGGTCGTATCTTCACACTTTTATACTACCGATCAGGCAAATAAGTTAGTCGTGCAGTCAAGAGTGGACTACATAGTTAGGTCTGGTAGTGTCAAGCAGATGTTGTTTTTGCCGAGTGGCAAAAAGTTATGGGTTGTCATAGGTAGAGACAATGAATACTGGACGGATCCGGAACTTGGTTTTTGCTCCTGCAAGGACTTTTATTTTGCCACTCTGTCCGGCGGACAGGATTGCTACCATCTAGAGAGCGTCAGAAAAGCTATACAGCAAAGCGAATTCACAGCTATCGAGTTTGCAGATAGTGATTATGCCCACCTTTTGCAGGCAATTGCAGATGATAACATAAGCGTCCTAGGCCGTAGTTGATACTTGAGTATTGGTAGTCGTTGATTGCGTAGTATCAGATGGCGGATGCTGCTGACCCGGCCGGACTTCAGGCTTTTCTAATGTTGTTGTCCTTGCTTCGCCACCCTTTCTCCCAATAGCGCTGTAGTACTCTGCACCCCGCTCCTGCTTGACTGTCTCACCTCCCCGCTTGCCAATCTCGCTGTAAAATTCTGCGCCATAGCGCTCCTTAACAGCCCCGCCGCCCTTTTCTCCTATTTCCCGATAAAATTCTGCGCCATAGCGCTCCTTAACGACTTCGCCGCCTCGCCTTCCTGCCTCACTGAGGCCTTCTCTATCGTTTGCCCGCGCCTCTCCACCCGCCTTGGCGACCCTTAATCTTGTCTCCGAGTTTGCCGCCGCCAAGCCCCTCTTCTGGTGCGGAGCAATACCTCCTTTGCGTGCTACTCGTTGCCTCGTCTCTTCGTTGGCAGACGCAAGGCCTCGTCGAGCGCGCCCTCTATCAGATGCAGCCTGCTCTGAGCTCATGCACAGTAGACACTCATATTGCTTAAAAGGGGAAACGAAAAAAGTAAGAGAATCATAATCAAAAGTTTATTAGCCGATTGTTTTTTGGCATCGTTGTGGCGTCTGAGAATGTTCTTATCGTTGGTTCTGGGAGCAGAGAGCACGCCCTTGGTTGGAAGATCGCACAGAGCAAGCACGTAAGCAAGATCTATTTTGCTCCAGGGAATGGAGGTACATCTGAAAATATCGACATCAAGCACAATGACATCGACAAATTGGTGTCATTTGCAAAGCGCCAGAGCAACCTGCTGACGATCGTGGGTCCTGAAGAGCCTCTATCACTTGGAATTGTTGATGCCTTTGAAAAAGAGGGATTGCGCATTTTCGGGCCTAGGAAAGAGCCGGCTAGGCTTGAATCCAGCAAGGCTTTTGCCAAGGAGTTCATGCATGATGCAGGTATCCAGACTGCTGAATTTGCAATATTTTCTGATCCACAAAAGGCCAAAGACTATGTCGTCGGGCAGAGCAGGCCGTTAGTAATCAAGGCCGACGGCCTTGCAGCAGGCAAAGGTGTAGTCGTATGTGACGGCACCGACCAAGCTATTGCAGCGATTGATAGCATGATGATCAAAAAGGAGTTTGGCGCTGCAGGCACTAAAGTAGTCATTGAAGAGCGGCTTTCTGGCGAAGAGGTATCGTTCATTGTTATATGCGATGGCAAAACAATAGTGCCTCTTGCTCCAAGCCAAGATCACAAGCGGATATTCGATGACGACAAAGGTCCCAACACTGGCGGCATGGGAGCATATTCTCCCGCACCAGTGATTGACAGCGGCCTTCAGGAAAAGCTAGTAAAAGACGTCATGCAGCCGGCTATAATTGCGATAAGAAAGCGCGGCAATCCATTCAAGGGCTTCCTTTATGCTGGCATAATGGTTGAAGAAAGTACAAAAAAACCCTACGTGCTTGAATTCAATGTGAGAATGGGCGATCCAGAGTGTCAGCCCATAATGATGAGGATGAAGCCCGGCCTCTATGAGTATATTGATGCAGCAGTAGACGAGCGACTCGAGTCAATGCCCCAGATCGAATGGAATAACCAGACCGCCGTCTGCGTGATAATAGCTGCAAGGGGGTACCCGGGCAGTTATGAAAAGGGCAAAGTTATAGAGGGTCTTAACTCTGAATTTGGTCCACATGTCATGGTTTTCCATGCTGGGACGTCAAGGGACTCCCAGGGCAAGATCGTAACTAATGGTGGACGAGTATTAGGAGTAACTGCGCTTGGAGAGGGTGTAAGGAATGCGATAGACAACGCATACTCCGCTGTCAGGAAAATACGATGGGGAGAAAACGGCCACTATTACAGGACAGATATTGCAAGAAGGGCGATAGGCCGCTAGGCGTAATAGAGGGCATCTTCGCTAGCGATTGCGTCCAGCCTTTTGTCATACCTGTCATGTGGTAGATTCTCAAGCAGCTGAAACGAGTACGCAAGTCCAACAGAAAATGTTCGCCTATACGACAGTAATCTGTCATAGTAACCCTTACCATATCCAAGGCGATTGCCCTTTTTATCAAAAGCAATGCCAGGCACTACAAGTATATCGATCTCACTTATCTGTCCATATGGCGGAGGTTCCATGATACCGAATCTGCCGCCCCTGATTAAGGATTTCATCGATGACGGTTCATAAAATGTGATCTTTTCTTCTTCGACTCTTGGCAGTGCGATTTTTTTGCCTAGTATTTTTGCTCGCGTGATTATCAATTCTGTAGTTACCTCAGAGCCAAATGCAAAGTATGCTCCAACAACCTTGGCCTGCAGGAACTCCTTGCTGTTTATTACAAATTCTTGTATGCTTTTGCTCCTTTTTGCGATCTCATGGGAGGTTAGCCTGTTGCGCCTTTCAAGCATCTCTTGTCGTATTTCTTTTTTGCCTAACAGCAGCTATTTACTTATCTCTCGGGTAATAAAAGCAGCAGCAGTCACGGTATTTTTCAAAAGCATCGCCCGGGTCATAAGGCCCACTCCGCCAGGAACCGGTGTTATCCAAGATGCTTTTTGCTTTACAGAGTCAAAGTCAAGGTCCCCGATCAGCTTGCCATTGAGGCGGGCTATCCCAACATCAATAACGACCACTTCTTCCTTTACCATGTCTGCAGTGAGCGTAAAGCGCTGACGGTTGCCCACTGCAGTAACAACCAGATCGGCGCTTCGTAGCTTTTCGTTCAAGTTCTTTGTCTTTGAATGACAGATTGTCACTGTGGCGTCCTTTTCCAGCAACAAAATCAAAAGCGGTTTCCCCACCAAGTTACTGCGGTTTACAATGACTACGTCCATCCCGGCAACGTCTATTTTGTAATAATCCAAAAGCTCCATGATGCCAGAAGGTGTACAGGGCTTAAGTGCTGCGATACCACTCTGCAGCATGCCAACGTTGTACGGCGTCAAGCCATCTACATCCTTCATCGGGCTCAGGGAGGCGATTACATCAAATTCGTCGATCTGAGAGGGCAGAGGTAGTTGTACTAAAACGCCGTGGACTTCAGGATCGTTGTTTAGGAGTTGCACGAGCTCGCGCAGCTCGTTCTGCTTAAAGGTGGCGGCAAGCCTATGGTCTCTTGTGACAATACCCACCTCTTTTGCATCCTTATGCTTGCTCTCAATATAGGTTGCAGATGCAGGATCATCTCCGACCAGCACCGTTGCAAGGCACGGCTGGACGCCGATTGCCTTCAATTCTTCAACCGCCTTTGTTACTCTTGATTTTACGTCTGCCGACACGACCTTGCCATCGATTATCCGCGCTACCAAGTGAATAGGTGGGAATTTTCTATAGTATGTGCTTTTCTATATA
>DAINBL010000042.1:0-9881 GCA_036732945.1 Nitrososphaera sp.
CAGATTGATGATGCAAAGATCATGGAAATTGACAGTTGGATAAAATTCCTAATTGATGTCAAAAATGGAAAATTAGACTTATCCAAGACAGTAGAAGATTAGCGCAAAGAAGGAAAGAAGGAGCATTCCTTGTTTATGGATTTTATTGTATTTGTTTAGTTGAACAAAGCAGAGACAGATAGCAGAAGCTTACTCCGGGTTACTTCTAGCTTTGTGCTGTACGCTTTACAAATTCCTCAGAATTCTTTGGTCTTTTTATTGAGGAATTAAAGTGAATCCAAGTGCCAAATTTGCCATTACAAAGATAAGTGCTACTTGAAATACTCCTTGGCTTCCTGCCAGCTTTACGTTTCTCATTCCCCACTTTATTATTTTGTCTCTATTAGGCGTTTTTTTTCTCAGCTCTAGAAATATGCGGATTTCAGTAGGCATAAGTATGCCAAATCCCTGCACCGACAGGATAACAACTATGACAACAGCTGCGACTATCATAGGGGAAGCAAGTGTTAGCATGCCCATCCTCGAAGCAAGATTTATCCCAGATGTTATAGCTACGGTTGCAAGAGCAGGCATAAGGAATAGCATAAGGGGAACAAGTTTTTTGATTACCTGTGTCCTTGCTTGTGGCTCTAGGCCCTTGAGTATCCTGCTCATAACGACGCCCATAAAAAGGTCTATGCCTGTCCAAGTTCCTCCAGTTAATACATGTAGATAGTTTAAGGCCAGCAGGTTTCCATAGGCTAAAACCAATACAAGAGCTACAATTGGAACAAACAAAGTCACAAGTGAATAAGAAGTTATGACATTTTCATGGTGCTGATTATGGTCTGACTCTTCTTTTTTTTCTTCCACTGCAATTCCTAGAACTTCTTTTCTTTTATTTAAATGAATTTTCATTTGCATCTCTCTGGGTCTACATACCTTCGATAATAAAACAGAAAGTCCTGCCTTTGGGTTCAAATGAATTTTTGTCCAAATCCTCACGAGGCGTGTGTGTGTATCTATTTGAGCAGAAATTGAGAGTGTATTTAATTACTACTCTTCATCTTCGAGTAGCATGGTTTCAAATGCCACAGCCCTATCAGGTTCTGATGCATAGATTACATGGTGGTGATTTTTCAAAAGCTCTCTGATCCATTCATCTCTCCACGATTGCTCTAGTCCAGAAATATCATAATAGCACATCTGCGAACAGTCAAAGTTGTCAAAATGTTCATGACCTGTTCTTTCCACGACCAATCCCAATTTCATCCCATCTTTTGATCTTGTGTCAGTTATCGTTCTGCCAACAAATCTGTAGGGACCCTTCATCCCTTGGGTAGCTTCTTCTCTTATACGTTTAAGAGAACTAAGTGCATCGAATTTATTTGAATAAGATCTGTCAATGCGGTAGATACGTAGAGAGTTCTTCTGCTTGAATAAATTAACGTCAATGCCTTCAGCATACAGCCTTTCTTCAATCGCTTCGGGCTCGTCAGCAGTAAAAAAGACGCAAGACTCTCCTTTTTTCAGTCCGTTCAAAAAATACCGCGCTATTATCAAATAAGCATACTTTTGGTTGTCATATAACAGGACTATATGGTTGTTTCCTTCGATTCGATCAAGGAAACTTATCGGACGATAATTTGTTTTTTCAGTGTTCATAAATCTCCCTCTCTGAAAGGTCCAGGTACTTTATTCCCATGTTATTGAGGAAGCCCTTAATTCGATCATAATCTTGCAAAAAATCTCGGCCTTTTTCGGTTATCTGAAGCGGGTCTTGTATGATCATTTTCTTGATTTCTAATTCACTCAAATACCTGACAAGTTTGTCATAGGCAAGGTTGCTAAGGCTCTGCACTCTGGTAGGTTTTGCCTCATCATTACCATTTGTTAATTCAGAGTTGATTGCACTGAGGATATCGTTGTATATCTCCATCTTGTTTCGCTTCGGTTTCGGCAAATATGCTCAGTGACCGCTTCTAATTAATAAGCCTCCCCTTGGGGAGTAATGCCTTTTATGTTATTTGCTATAGGGGGCCTATGAGCAAACCCGAATTCGCAAAAAATAATAAAACAAAAATTACAGCAGAATCCGGAAAGCAAGAACTAGAGATAATCAGGGAGTTTGACGCACCCCGTGAGCTCGTGTTTAAGGCATATACCGATCCAGATCTTTACAGACAATGGCTTGGACCACGAAGGCTAAAGATGAACCTTGAAAAGTTTGAGCCTACAAATGGCGGTTCTTGGAGATATGTCCATCGTGATGAAGATGGAAATGAATATGCATTTCATGGAGTGCATCACGAAGTTACTCGCCCAGAGAGGATTATCAGCACGTTTGAATTTGAAGGTTTACCGGAACCTGGACATGTAAGCCTTGAAACGGCTACATTTGAAGAACTGCCTAGTGGCAATACAAAGGTAACAGCTAAAGCTGTATTTCAATCAGTAGAGGATCGTGACGGCATGCTCAAGAGTGGTATGGAAGAAGGAGTTAAGGATTCACATGATAGGCTCGATGAGCTTTTGGCAAAAATGCAGAAATGATAACTAGTTGACTAAGGTCACAGATTGTGGCAGGGAATGAAGGGGGATGTCAACACCGTTGTGTAGCACCGTTAAACCTAAACAAAAGCAGCAACAGGAGTCCGGAACAGGTTCAAAATTGCTTCACTGAACTAAACTAAATTCACTTGTTTTCTGTTTTTTAGATCCAGGAGAAGATTAGTTCGGGGTGCTTGTAAATTAAAAGCACCCTTCGATTCCTCATTCGCTAATACTTTAGGAAGAGGTATAAGAATATTCAGCCTCTCCGCGCATTCTCTATGATAATATTTTTTCTTTTTGCCATTACTTACAATTTGTTCATCCGGGCTAAAGTCCTTCCCACAATATCTGCACTTTCCGCTCTGTTTCAAGTGGATGGTCTGGCTGACGCGTCCCGATCCTTTACTAATATAAAACATCCTCGAGGGCATATACAGAATCGATCACAGATAAGGATTCCACGATATTAAAGACTGAGTGATGAGGCTTTATAAGCGAACCAAATTGTTGAAAGAAGATGGCAACCATGTGTCTTCTTATTCTTCATAAGGGGAGATGTAAAACTAGTTGCCTTGAGTAGAAATTATGAGTGGTTTGGGTATGTGCAAGGTGAATAATGGCTGGAAGTTCGGCTAACATAATGATACTAATGCTAATTACTCGATACTACAGGTGCATAAGCAAAAAACGTACAGATGGAGAGGAGGTCATGTAAGTAATCCTCAGCTCTGCAATAGAACCGGTTACAAGAACACGGTTAGTTTATGCAAGCCTCCTCTTAACAGTGTGTTAAGGCAACATACCGAGTTAGTACTAGAACACAGAATGCTCGAAGTGAACCAGATAATGTTAGCATTAAAACCTCCTTTACACAGTTATCTTAGATTTACGTAATAGAACGCGCTTACCTTTATATTATACTTCTATGCCTAATCATTAGGACCCTAATTATGCGTAAGTATGATTATCAAGATACTGTTGGATTCATAGTCAGAAGTACAACTAAAGTCTTTGAAAGTGCATTTGATCAGCAATTGCGAAAAAAGGCTGATATTACAGGTGCTCAGTCTAGGGTAATTGCAGCGCTGGCGCTTGTAAAGGATGGAATGACTCAAAAAGAAATTGCAAATAGAATCGGAATTGAAGCTCCCACTATTGTTCCAGTAATAGACAAGCTTGAAGAACAGGGAATTGTGATAAGAAGACCTGATCATAATGATCGCAGGAACAACCTGATATTTCTAACTGGCGAATCGGAAGCAAAATGGGAGTTGATAATAGAGTGCGCTATTGAACTGGAAAAGGCCTCCCGTCAGGGATTGTCACAGGAAGAGCTTGAAATTACTAAAAGAACTCTTTGCAAAATCGCTCAAAATGTAGCAGGTCTTTATCTAAAATCATCAGACCATATTGAAAGCAGACAAGAAAATAGCAATAACACAATTCAAGTCAGAAAGCAGGATCTTTTGCATCAAGGAAATAAAGGCAGATTTGATAGATTTTTTACACATAAGCGTGAGGAAAATTGGAAGAAGTAAGAAGAAATAACAAGATATCTGATTCAACCAGCCCAACAGAAAATTCATCATCAACTACCAAGAAGGCTGACAAAATACCAAGTTCTGCATGGAAAACCCTAGCCATTCTGAGCTCGATAGCCACACTAGTTATGTACACAGAAACCATGCTAGTGCCATCTCTTCCAAATATCATAAGTGAGTTTAGCCTTCCATACAGCATTTCGCCTTGGATACTTACAACTTATCTGATAGTCGGAGCAGTAATGACACCAGTTACGAGTAGCCTGGCAGAGATGCATGGAAAAAGGAAGGTACTTCTCGTAGTCATGGGAGTATATGCTGTTGGCGTGATCGTAGGCGGATTGACAACAGACCTCTATAGCTTTATCGTTGCAAGAGGCATGCAGGGAGTAGGTATCTCAATGTTCCCAATTGCATTCAGTGTTATTAGAGAGCAGTTTCCAAAAAGTCGCCTTGCCATAGGTCAAGGTGTAATAACTTCGATGTTTGCTAGCGGTTCAATCCTGGGATTGCTGATTGGCGCGACTATTGCGGAATATTCAGGATGGAGAACAACATTCCTGTCAATTTTACCAGTTGCCATCTTGCTTCCAATAGTAGTTTGGAAATTTGCAAGGATAGGAGAAACGCATTCTGATTGGACGACGACGACGGCGACGGCGACAACATCACCACCACAACAACACAGGGGATCTACCGACAAAAAGAAATCACTGGACGTATTAGGAGCCGCTACACTTGCAGCAACCATTACCCTTTTCCTGCTATCTCTGACATTCATCGAAACGAGAACGACAGGAGGTAACAGCATACTATCAATTGCGCAATTAGCAATTTTGTCCGCAGGTTGTATAGCCGCTTTTGTAGCATTTCTGATTGCTGAAAGAAGAGCCATTCACCCGCTAATCGATCTAAAATTGCTGCAAAACAAGATCTTACTATTCACCAATATCATGATGATAATCCTAGGTTTTTCTATGTTCATGGTCTTTCAAACAATACCGATACTTGCAGAAAGCCCCCCTCCGGCTGGCTTTGGCGACAGCATAACAGGAGCTGCCGCCATCCAGCTGCCTTTCTCGATAATCTTGCTAATATTTGGTCCAACATCTGGATACATAGTATCAAAACTAGGCTCAATCCGGCCTGCCATAATAGGATATGCAATAAACGCCTTTGGATTTTTTATGCTTGCAGCATTTCACTCGCAGCCATGGATGGTATCTGTCGCCCTTGCAATTATTTCGACTGGATTATCGCTTGGTAGCGTGGGGCTGATGAATATTGTGCTTCTTGCCACCCCGTATAAAAATATGATTACTTCTATTGGAATGACGTCCTTATTGAGAATAATTGGTAGTTCTGTAGGGCCTGCTGTAGCAGGGGTTTTCATGCAGTCATGGCAAGTAAATGTACAAGGACATGCAGGCAGTTTTCCTGCTCCAGAATCTTATACTTTGATCTTTCTTATGGCTGCCATCATGTCCATATTATCCATAATAATGGCTCTAAAGATAAGGCAGTCGCTGCTCGAGAACCAGAAGAAGGATGCTTAGAAGATTAGATCAACAACTTTGCAAAATGCAAGAGATAGGAACACCAGACACATGTAATAACAACTTGAATTCTTATTATTGATGATGATAATTGTATGCACTTAAGGTTAAAGATAGATGTGATGATAGTCATGCTACATATTCTATGTGTTTTATTTGTTCTATTTGTTCCATGGAGAATACGCAAGGAAATAAAAAGCAGGATGAATCGATAGGCCCATTACTTTCTCTGGTTTAATCTTTAGAATAATTCGCCTATGATTTGGTTTCCTATAATAATATTTGCCAATACCAAGATATCTTTTAGCAAGTTTCTTTAAATGCTCATCAGCTCCTTCAGTTGTTCGCTCAATAACTCTGCCCTTGATAGAGACCATATTGTATGGATTATTATTCTCTACCACAGATATGGCTATTCTAGGATCTTTTGTTATATTCTTATTTTTTGCAGAAGTGTCAAAAGTATTTATCAAGATTAGATCGTCTTCCATATCTGCCCATACTGGTGTGATATGCGGTGATCCATCTTTTTTTGATAAAGTAGATATAAAAGCCAAATTTCTACCTTGAAATAGGCGATGCATATCGTTTTTATCAAGCTCAGTTGCGCCAGCTGAAACACCTACTTGGTTAAATACTTCATCATCTTTTCTAGGTGGAACATTAACTATTTCGACAGAGTGTACTCTGTTATCATCTCTTTGCATTACTTTTCAATTGCAAATCAGATATTAATTATTTGTCAAGAATTCAGACAGGTATGGGAGATTATGGGACCAATGGTTACTGCTGTTGAACTCATTGAAGCTTCATTTCCCTTTTCAATGTTGCGCATGGTGACAACTATCTTCTTTCTTGTCTTTATCAACGTACTTATCGCATATAGTGCATGATATAACTGAATTTAGAGTTATGAGCGAGTATGACAAGATGCGAACTGCGGATATTATAGCAGAAGCGTTATTGGATTGGAACGTAGATGTCATCTTCGGTTTACCTGGAGACGGTATTAATGGATTTATGGAAGCTTTGAGGACAAGGCAAGATAAAATCAGATTTATACTTGTAAGACATGAAGAGTCTGCGGCATTTATGGCTTGTGCGTATGCAAAGTATACGGGTAAGCTAGGAGCTTGTGTTGCCACTTCAGGTCCTGGTGCAATACATCTCTTAAATGGGTTATATGATGCCAAATTAGATAGTACCCCTGTAATTGCAATAACGGGAAGCACCTACTCTGATTTGATGGGCTCGTCTTATCAGCAGGATGTAAATTTATTGCAGCTATTTTCAGATGTTTCTGTTTATAATAATATAATAACTGCACCAGAACAAGCAGAGATGGCTGTTGACATAGCATGTAGAACAGCATTTGCACAGAGAGGAGTTAGTCATTTGACAATTCCAATAGATGTCCAAGAAAGAAAACTACAAGGTACGTATTCAAGGCATAAAGTGCCAGGTCATACGTCTGATACTTTTGTTGCTGCAGGTGATGTTTTACCAGACCGATACTTATTAGAGCATGCAGCAGATGTTATTAACTCAGGCAATAAGATAGTTATTCTAGTTGGCCAAGGAGCATTAAATGCAAGCCAAGAAGTATTATCTGTAGCAGAGAGGGTTGGGGCTCCAGTTGTCAAAGCCCTTTTAGGCAAAGCTGTAATTCCTGACAACCATCCTAATAGCATAGGAGGAATTGGTATGTTAGGAACTGAACCTGCCACCGATGCTATGAGTGAGGCTGACACATTACTAATGATTGGAACCTCATTCCCGTATATCGAGTATCTTCCTAAACCAGGACAAGCAAGAGGTGTTCAGATTGACATTAAGGCTGAAAAAATAGGATTGCGCTACCCAGTTGAAGTGGGTTTGATTGGAGATTCAAAAAAAGTATTGTCTGCTTTGCACCCTTTACTTCTGGACAGAAGAAGAACAAATGGAGGCAGCAGCAATGATAATAGTAGTCATCAGCAATATCGAGAGGTAGAACAACAGGAATTTCTAAGATCAAAACAGCAATCCATGAAAAGATGGATTGAATTACTCGACAGACAAAGTAAGCAGGCAGATAAAAAAAAGCCAATCAAACCACAGGCTATAGCTAGTGCAGTTTCTGAAGAATTACAGGATAATGCCATAATTTCGGTCGATAGCGGCACTAATACTATCTGGGCTGCGCGTTTTCTAAATATTAGAAAGGGGATGAAATTTTCTTTATCTGGAACTTTGGCGTCTATGGCATGTGGCTTGCCTTATGCAATAGCAGCTCAACTTGCATATCCGGAAAGACAATGCGTAGCGTTTGTAGGTGATGGAGGGTTTGCAATGTTAATGGGTGAATTTGCTACAGCAGTACAATATAGCTTGCCAATCAAAGTTCTCATCTTAAAAAATAACACACTTGGGATGATTCGATGGGAACAAATGGCCTTTCTTGGAAATCCAGAATTTGGTGTTGAATTTAGTCCAATAGATTTTGCCAAAATAGCTGAAGCTTGTGGTGGGATAGGTTATACGATAAAAGAGTATGACGATATAAAGCCAATCATGAAAAAGGCCATGAGTGATAAAACAACAAGAAAGCCCACCATTATAGAAGCATATGTTGATCCTTTTGAGCCTCCAATGCCGCCTAAAATAGAACCAGAATTTGTTCAGAATATGGCCGAATCATTTGCCAAAGGACAGCCTTATGCCAAAAGAATTGGTTTGACATTATATAGAAACCAGATGAGCTCTACGATGAAAACTATTCAAAATAAGTTAGGCGAAAAAATCAATAATTTAATCTCTGATGACAGTAAATAGGGAGTTATTGATTAAGATATGCCGATCCTATTTTTATTATTTGTATGTTCATTCTCTTAATAATGTGGAGTATCGTAAGGATAAATATCTCTGAAACCCAATCAGCAAAATAGACGACGTTAATTATTTCTTCTCCAACTAATGAATGTTGATCGACCTCATGAGAATGCAAAGAATCAGAAACCGATGAAGGAAAACATGGCGAATCTGCATTATCAGGAGCCCCCGATCTCTGCTGTAGTTTAATACATGCAAGTTTAGTACTTTCCAACTAATCGATAAAAAATACTCTGTTAACCTGTTACATGATAGTTTGGAGGAAGTAGAAGAGTCTGTTATTGCCAAGTCGACAGGAGAACAGGAAGAGGAAGATATTGCTCCTCAAGATGCGGCATTATTTTGTCACTTGGATACAGGAAAGAAAATATCTAAAGATGAGGCGAATTATAGAAAACAAGAAAGGCTATCGCAAGACGTCAATCCTGTGTAATATGCAAGTTCAATTTACCAGATGAAAAGAAATGTCATATTGTAGAGGGCGAAATTGACAATGAATATGGTATCTCGAAATTCTTTCAACCAAGGGTGATGGAATGCTATCAGGTGATATGGTATAGGATTACATAAAGAAAATAGGAAAGAAAGAAACTGAGATACGAAGAAGGATATATAATACCAAAAGGTGTAGAGGGATTTCAATGTAAAGACTGCAAATATTACATGTATTCCTGCAACTGTCTTTTGATCGGAGGTAATTTTACACCAGAAATGAGTTGTGCCTTTATTGTTAAAAATGGTAATGGGACTGAAATCTAGAAGGATACCTTTAGGTATTATTCAATGAAAATAAGCAGTTTTAAACATAATGAAGATAAAGAATAGTGTATCTATAAGTAATAGAAAATAAAATGACAAGAGTCGAACAAAACAGTATGCCTATATCTCTTCATTATGCTCTAACGGACTCTCAATGTAGCATATGCGGTGGACAATTAGAGTGGCAAGCTGATTTTGACAATATTAATCAACCAAAATACACATCTCAGCATTGTAATCAAAATTATGCTATTCACATAGATACTGTTAAAGTAGAGATATTAGGAAATGCCTCAAAAGGCAAGCAAGAACAGGAACAGGAAAAAAGTTTTATGTCTACAAAGGAAGATGATAAACCCAAAGCACTACAGATGGCAGAAGCAATGAAAACGCAACAGCAACAAGAAGAAAAGGATAAGAGTAAATGAGACCTTTGACCTGGTATGCTCAATAGTATAACAGGGTGCTGGTAACTTGGCCGTAAAAAACCAATGTCGATGAACTAATTTGAAATTTATCTTCCCTTAACTTGCTACAATCATGATTATTCATAAATAACTATTTCTACAGTAATTATACACAAAAACCTAAGTCCGATATTAGAAGCCGCTTCATTGATGGT
>DAINBL010000043.1:0-9724 GCA_036732945.1 Nitrososphaera sp.
CTAGTATGCGCGCTGGAGCGGACTCCTTTGCCTGCATTTTCACTTCAGTTTAACAGGCACGAGGTGCTAGCCGTCCAGACTGACATCATCAATGGAAGGCCCGTCATCTATTATACACAAGAAGATGCAAAGGATGGTCAGTATCTGGCTTACAGAGTAAGCAATGGCATTGAAGAAGTGTTGCTTGCCAGCTCGGTTGACAATCCCACATATGTTTACTCGCCTATTCTGAAGGTGGAAAAGTTCCCCCGCTCGCTTGCAAGATCGGCCAGGATTGACAAAGGATCAGGCTACACAGTCATAAAGCTGAAGGATCTACCAAGCCTTGCCAAGGTCGCAGCCTATAAGACAATTTACGATGAGCCCCCCCTGCCGCTCTTTCTGTTCAAAGAACGCCGAGGTAAAATCGTGCTAGGTACTGCAATGAGTGCAAATGATAATGAGACCATATCCTACTTTTACTACGTGACGGTGGAAGAAGAGCCAAAGGAGCCATTTTTGCGCTACAGCAGTCAGAGGGCCGATCAGCCAACGTTCTTGACAAGGCTGGATGAACACGGATACGTTTATCTTAAGGTGATAAGGTTGGCAGAGGATCACCCGCTGGTAAAGACCTATGACTAGACCCTTTTTCGAAAGGATTGCAAGAGCGGCTATAGAAAAAAAGAGCCCAATAGTTCTTGCCCTCGATCCCAGACCATCAGACAATCAAAGGCTGCCAGAGATTGCAGCAAGAACCATCTGTGCAGTTGAGCACCATGTCTGCGCCGTCAAGATGAACTTCCATATCATCCTACCGCTGTCTGCATCTGAAATTTCGGCGATAAACAAGCTGGCCCACTCTTTTGGGCTACAATCGATAGCAGACATCAAGTTGAACGACATTGAAACCACCAATGCTATTGCCGTCGACCATCTAACAAATATGGGCTTTGATGCCGCCATAGCAAATCCCTTCATTGGTGGAGATGCGCTTGCTTCGCTGGTGCAGAAGGCACATAAGGCAGACGCAGGCATCATTGCGCTTGTCTACATGAGCCACCCAGAGGCAAAAGAGGGCTTTGGGCTCGAAATACAAGGGCGGAGGCTATACAAAATGTTTCTTGGAAGGGCGGCTGCTGCCGGTGCCGACGGCATAGTAGTGGGGGCAACCCAGCATGAGATTTTGAAAGAGGTCGCAGGGCTGCTGCCGGTGTATTCACCGGGAGTTGGGGCACAGGGCGGCGATGCAGAGCAGGCAATCAGAAACGGCGCAAATTATTTAATAATTGGCAGGTCGATAGTTGAATCCAGGCAGCCTGCCAAAGCTGCAAGAGAAATCCAAAACAGAATTTCATCGATAGGCAAGTGAGCGTTGCTGAAGATATTTTTTTGCAGCTGACAATAGGTTCTTGGCGTTTAGATAACTCAGTTGCTGCATTGCGTCATCAAATTTTCTCCATGCAAAGCCAATATGCTCATGTGAAAGGATCACTTTGCGCGTGCGCGCCCGCACAAGATACAACACAACCTCCTTTCGCACGAGCTTCTTGCCATGTCTGTATTTGTATTCGATCTTCATGCGGAAGTCATCTAAAAATTCAATACCAGTAATGCGGGTTTCTTCCCAAATTTCACGGATAGTTGTCTGCTTTTCATTTTCGCCAGTCTCAAGGTTACCCTTTGGAAAGTCCCAGTGGCCGGCTGAGTAATGCAATAACAGATATTCCGGCTCGGAATTGTCTTCCATATAAAAGATCACCGCACCGGCCGACCGCTCGTCTATCAATAGTCTGTGATTGATCTAGTTGTTTGTAAGTTTTTTGCAGAGTCATTCTTCTTCATGGTCATCATCCTCTTTTGCGGCTGGCTCTTGTTCTTCGTACTGCAATAGAGTAGGTGGTGCATAATTGTGTATGTCTAACCACTCTTCTTGCGACATCCAGTAGCCGCAGAACCATTTTTGCTGTTGTAGATCAGAATCTCCGTGCTGTTGTGGCATGGTAATTTTTTGTTGCAGTTACCTTTACTTTAGTGTTTCAGAACTTCGTCTCCTTTTCTGTTCCTAAAATAATAGTAAAGGACTGTTGCAGCTACAAGCGACACTGCAAGGCCTATCAGCAGAGACGAGATGAGGGAAAATGGGTTTGTCCCTTCTGTAAGCACGGATGTGAACTGTAGTAGTGGGATATAGAGCAGTGCAAGCACCGCAAGGCGCAGTATATCAGACATAATCCTGCTGCTTCCCTTGAACCAATCGCTCAACAGGATGCCGCCAATGATTGTCGCAATGCCTATCCATAGCAGAGTTATCGTACCTGTGGCAAATCTTCCAACAATAGTCCTGTTTGAAACGATATCAAGGGTACTCATTTCAGGAGTGAGCATGTTAGAGGGTATGCTCGATATACCGTTTGCAATGGCCGCAAGTATGATAAGTACGCCGCCAATGATTGAGAATATCTTAATAAACGACGTGGGAGTCAGCCTACCAAATGAGCTTAATGCCTTGTCTATGTCAAATGCTCTGACGATGAATGCACCACCAAGAATTGCAAGCACGATAGCAGTTATCCACTTTGCTGCGTCAAATATGACCGCAAGTGCTCCTGCTGCTAGCAGGATGCCAGGGACGCCTAGAAAGAACTTTGAATACTGGGAATCATAAACGAGCATTCTAAGATACCGGCCCAGCACCGCGTACGAATACTCAACACTTCTACTATGCCGGATAATTACGCGCTGGACAGATATCACAGGTATTCGTGATTGGATGACAGGTAGGATCGTCTCGTCGTCCTCACCATCAGATACAATGACTGCGCCCTCTGCGCGGTATTTCTCAAGTATGCTTTTCACCTCAAGGCTTATCTTCTCGTCAGCTTCGACACCCCTATTGAACTTGCCGGCTACTACCGCAACCTCAGCAGTGTAGCCCTTGCTCACGAGCTCCTCGTATGTCTTGACTGCGGCAAAAATGGCATTGGAGTCTGCATCCTCCGGATCCTCAAGTGCAAGCCTAGTGCCAGCATTGATGCATGCATCGCGGCCGACAATTGGTGTCTCAATGCCGCCCTTTGAGCCAATGTCGTCATCCCTATCTATGCAGAGCACTAAGATCTTGCTATAAGTAGCCTCTTTGCTTGCGCTTTTTACACTGGCGTGGTTGATAGAATACGGCATATTGCTATCAGTACTCTACAGAATTGTTTATAGATTAATTAATTTAATCCACTTTCTAATAAGTGGAATTATTGGTTTTATTAAAAAGCAATGTTAGCAGTGCTTGCATTATAGAAATTTCCATATATATAAGTCGTTTCTGGTAATTTTTCCGCAAACTCACGACCATATCAGATACCAAGTCTTTGAAAGAGTTATTGATTGCTGCATGACTTTAACGAAAGCACGTACAATAATTAACAATTTAAGGCTACAAGAACGATTACCTAGTGTAGATTATCGGATTAACGCAGAGATATTGGAGACTAAAAGTGTGGCTTTAACCAAGACATCTGTAGGCAATGATTTCTTCGGACCTACAATGAATATGAGTATCAAAGATTATTCAAGAGCTCTACTTAATGGTCTAGTTGTGGGATTAGACCTGTATAAAATATTAAAAAAAGTCTTCTTCTTCATTCTGCTTAAGAAGCGCTACAAAAGTCGGGCGATCTTAGGACACACACCAAAATTGCCATTTTATGCTTCAGGTCTAGATTACAACGACGAATGTTTTAGATTCATTGCTTAAAGTCCAAGCAGACGATATATAATTCACTACTCTCTTGCCGGCTCGCAGAAGGCTTACTTAAAAGCACTTTGCCAAAGCTCTTCCGTAATTCCGATTTGAACTCCTTTAGCATCTCGCCCTCAAATATCTTGAACACGCTGCTTCCGCCTACTCTGAGCACCCGGCGTGCAAAGCCTAATGCAATTGTGGAAAGTGAGATCTGCCTTGCATGATCTATGTCCCATACACCGCTCACATTTGGAGCCATATCTGAGAGGATAACATCAGCCTTGCAGCCCAAAATTTCAGCTATTTTGCTTAGCATGTTTGGATTCTCTATGCTGCCCTGTAGAATTGTCGCACCAGCAACTGGTGTGACAGGCTTGAGGTCTACCCCGATGACCTTTCCTGACGATCCTACTTCCTTCATGGCTACCTGTAGCCATCCTCCGGGTGCACATCCAAGGTCGACCACCTTATCACCCTTTTTTATAATGTTGTAAGAGCGGTTCATCTGCAACAGCTTGTAAGCTGACCTTGCCCTATATCCCTGATCCTTTGCCAGTCTGCGGTATTGGTCACGTCGAGCGTCAGCGAGCCTCATTTTTTGGAAAGTTTTGCAGACTTCAGGTTTGAATCGTCAAAAGATTTGATGAGCCACTCCTCAATCAAATTACAGCTTGTCGGACTGTAAGAACCTTCAAGAGAGCACATGTGCTCAAAAGGACACGTCAAACAGGGAGCCTGTTCGATGCAGGTAGTGTCAACAGGCAGTTTTACTGCAAAAAGTCTGTACGTCCACCGGCCGTTTTCTAGCATCCTTTCACGGCGAATCAGTGAGCGTTTTTCAAGCCGAATCGCAACTCGAGAGCCGTCTCGGCTTGTCAGGTCAAGATCCTTCCAAAGCTCTGACTGTAATATGCCGTCTTTGCCATTGCTAATTATAGTGCGGAAAACTTTGCCAGTGAGATCTTCAATCTGAGCTTCGTTTAATTTCAATCAACACAACCCCGGAGTAATTCCATAATAGTTATGTTGAACTCATAAATAATCCTTTTTGAGATCAAATTCATTGAAAGATAAAGGAAAAAGCAATGGCTGAAAAATCGTTAGAGAAAGGTTAACTCACTGCTGGCTCGATAGGTACAACAAACTTATTTGGCTTTGTTCTTTGCGCCAAATATCCTATCGAAGTATTCTGTCGACTCTGACACCATTTCTTCAGCCTCACCTTCATTGATCTGTGCAAGCCTCTTTGCAAACTTTTTCTTGGTTTCTAGCTGCATTTGACGTGCGATCTGGATTCTCTGCGCCTGAGGTGATCCTGCGCCATGCATTGACTCTGTCAGGTAGCCTACTGCATTTCGTCCAAGAGTCATATTTTCAATGAGCCTGAGTACTCTCATTCTGTTCTCTGTCGATACGCCTTTCCGGCCCTTCAGGTACTTTTCAAGCAGGGGCCCTGTCTCAGGATTGCGGAACTCCTTCTCAGACGGCATCGTCACTACAAGTCCGCCTGCGATGTCTTGGGCAAGTCTGCCTATTTCATACGGGAACCGAGTGACGTTGTGCTTACAGACATTTGCCAGCATGTCGTCATTCTGCCAGTTGCCTGCGGATGTCTTGTGCGCTTGGTAAGAAGATGCAATACCTGCAGCAAATATTGTCTCATTGAGGTGCGTCATTTCAACCAGTTTGTCTTTGATGTGTGATGCGTTTGCTACACCGTTGTAGTCTGCAATGGCTGCAGAGGCTCCAATCAAGATATCTCCAAGACCTGTCTTGCACACATAGCTTCGGCGATGATAGCAAGTAAAGCGCTCGACCAACATTGAGGCAAATTCATATTCGCCATTCATGAATATCAGGTGGTTTGGAATGAAAACATCCTTGAAGATTATCATGGCTTCTTGGCCGGAATACATTGCGTTGCCGGCGTCAATATTGCCTCCCTCCATACTTCTTGTATCACAGGACTGCCTACCATAGATGTATGTAATGCCAGGAGCATCGACGGGGATTGCGCCAATGAGTGCATAGTCTTTATCTTCAGACTTCAATCTCATTGTCGGCATGGCGATTATCCAGTGGGAGTTGATGCAGCCAGTCTGATGGGCTTTTGCGCCTGTGATGTATACTCCTTTGCTGTCGCGCTTTGTCACGTGCACAAACATATCAGGGTCTTCCTGTTGCGAAGGCGACAGGCCACGGTCACCCTTGACGTCTGTCATGGCACCACCGATCATCAAGTTTTCCCGTTGCAACATCTTGACGAATTCGATTAGGCGCTTATGATACTCAGTATTGTGCTTTTGGTCGATTTCATATGTGGTTGAATATAATGAGTTAAGTGCATCCATGCCTACGCAACGCTGGAAGCAGGTGCCAGTAAGCTGGCCAAGCTTTCTTTGCATCCTGTTCTGGTCAACTAGGTCCTGCGCGCTTTCTACAATGTGCAAGAACCTGTTGACTTGCAATCCCGTCAGCGAAGAATGGGGTGCAGCAAGCTGCGGATCTTCCGCCGCAAGGTCATAGGTCTCTGCCACTGCATTTATTGATGGCCGGATCATTGGATGATCAACTGGCTCTTTTACGAGCTCTCCAAAAAGATATATCTTTAAATTTCTACCTCTGAGGCTTTCAATATATTCTGCCCCGTTCTTAATCGGCATATAAGAATATATGCACTTGAATGTTTATTATACTTTCTCAAGTGTAATATAGTAAAGAAATAGTATCATTTCTTGTAATTTTTACACAATCGACAAGACTTGCTACTTTCTGCTTGGAGCTTTACTCCATCGATCAGTTAGTCCTCAGCAACCCGTCGTCTTTTTAGTAGGAGCAAGAAATCCTTTGTCCGTACCATTTCAATATCCTTCTTTACAATCCTCCTTGGACTGTCCTGCAGCTGAGATTGACGCCATCGAATCAGCACATTTTCTATATCTTCGATCTCTTCTCAAGATACGCGTTGCTCAATCAAGATTGAATATACATTATACAACACATAAGATCATTGGATATAGGTCTGGTTGGTCTTGTCAAAGTTCCTGACAACTTGAAAATCCCTACCGAACTGTGACTGCACCATTGACCTTAACTCAGGATATATCGCAGATGGGCCCTCCTTTGCCATCTTGGTTGCAGTATGATCATTACCCAACATCCACTTGCACAGCTCAAAAGTCATCTGGCGCACCGCGTTCTCATCTACGATTCCAAGGCTGTGGAGATATTCATGGGCGAGCACCATGAATAGGTAAGAGTTGTACTCTTCGGTTGATTTGACTGTCTTTTTCAGTATGGTCAAGAGATAGGTATTGACTACTATTGCGTTTGAGCCCAGCATATGATAGGCACCAAGGCTGCTTGGCATCATTTGCAATATCAGGCTCAGTCCTGCTCGGTGCAGCTTGAACTTTTGCAAGACTACTGCCTTCACTAATTCAAAGGTCTCATCAAAGTCCTTCAGGCTTGCAATCTTTTCTACAAATTGCCTCTGCTGTTCTGTTAGCATTATTATTTAATGCGCAGTAGAGCTGTATAAAGTATGGTAGTAGTGACTTCGCAATCTTTTTACAACCAGAATAGGGCTTTACTGACGTGGGAGCAAAAGCCAAGCAGGTCAACCTACGCGACATAATAGCCAACTACCCTGATTTTCCCAAGCAAGGGATACTGTTTCGCGACGTAAATCCTGTTTTCAAAAGGAATGATGCCTTGAACTATATCGCCGACGAGTTTTACCGTATTTATAACAAGACAAGAGTAGATATGGTAGCCGGCATTGAATCGAGGGGCTTTATCGTAGCTACAGCACTTGCCCTCAGATTTGGCAGAGGCATTGTGATGGTTCGCAAGGCAGGTAAGCTGCCGGGCAGAACCGTCAAGAAATCCTACGATATTGAATATGGCAGCGCGGTAATGGAGCTTCAGCAAGATGCGATAGACAAAGGCAACAGCATACTGATTGCTGACGATCTGATAGCAACAGGTGGGACTGCAGTAGCTGCAGCTCAGATGATCAAAGAGCTGGGGGGCAAGGTGGCCGGATTTGCGTTCATAATTGAACTTTCAGACTTGAAGGGTGCTGATAGATTGCGCAAGATGGGTTATAATGTTGTGTCATTGGTGAGTTTTCATGGAGAATAGGGCGGATATCGGCATAATCGGAGGTACTGGCATTTATGATCCAGAACTTTTTAGTGCAAAGCGCGAGATCAAGGTGCATACACCTTATGGCGAGGCTTCCGATCTTGTGACAGTAGGCGAATATTCAGGAGTCAAAGCAGCATTTGTACCGCGCCATGGACGGGGCCACAGGATACCCCCCCACAGGATAAACAACAGAGCAAACATATGGGCTTTACAGCAGCTTGGAGTCAAACGCATTATTGCTCCATCTGCTGTTGGAAGCCTCAAAGAAAATTTCAAGCCTGGCGATATTTCAATTCCTGATCAATTTATTGACTTTACAAAAAACCGTCACTACACATTCTACGATGGGGGTCAAGTATGTCATGTTTCTTTAGCTGATCCATTTTGCCCAGAGCTACGCTACATTGCGATTGATAAAATAAAGAAACTAAAGTATTCACTGCACAGCGAGGGGACATACATCTGCATTGAAGGGCCCCGCTTTTCCACCAGAGCGGAATCAAGATTCTTCCGCGACATAATGAAGGCAGATATTATTGGTATGACGCTTGTACCAGAGGTCAACCTCGCAAGAGAAGCTGAAATTTGCTACTTATCTATAGCCACTATCACCGACTATGATGTTTGGGCAAATCACCCAGTGACCTCTGCCGAGATAATCGAGATGCTTGCCAAGAATGTAGAAAAGACAAAGAAATTGATTGCAGAGTTAGTGGCTACAATTCCTGCGGCAAGAAACAAGTGTACCTGTGGTAAGACACTTGAAGGCGCTCTAGTCTGACGGCGGCTGCTTCGATCCTTCCGGCAAAATAATGTCACCTTCAATCAACTTACGCTGAATTGTTATTTGTAGCTGCTCCGGATCAACCCCCATTTTCGCTATTTTGTCTAAACTGGTCTTGGATATCTTGATGCTTGCGTTGTGACCTCCAATGCGACCAAATGCTATTGCAGTAAACCTGAATTCCTGACCCTTGATGACAAAATACCCGGACAGCTTACTTGCTATTTCGCTCCCGCTAGCACTTTTTACAAACACTGTAACTGGAATGTCATCATCATCGCGTATCATTTATTTGGCACATCCGTCGCTTCCATGTTACGGTTGACATTCTCTTCGACCAAAAAGCTCCACCACTCAGGGTCAACGATTTTAAAGTCCTTGACATTCACTTCGACTGCATTGTCATCTGCATCTGTAAATGTCATCTTGCCTTCCTTTATTATTTTGATAAGCCGCCAGCGCTGGTGACCTTTGAAGTTTCTGCTAATCGCCACAGCCCACTTTTTGTCTTTGTCAATCCTGGGCATGCCAAGGTAATCAACGATTTCTAAAATCCCTAAACGCTTTTCTTCACAAAACATTTCCTTTGTCAGAAGGCTTCGCCAGATGTCTACTGAACCCACCGTCCTGCCATTTTCATTGATGTTTATTACACCAAAGTACACTACCTTGTCGCCGCCAGTTGGGTCGGAAGTCGTCATTATGATAATAATCCTTGTGCATGTTGCCACCTATTTAGTTCTTGCATCCTCATATGGCTTTTCAAGCACGATGCCGATATTGTCGATCTTAACATTCCTTTTGAAAGGTATGTGTTCTTCCTCGCAGCGCCTTCTGTAGCGATTAGTTATTGCAAACCGGGGGTGGAGTGACTCAAATTCCGTCTTTGTTATTTCAATGACCATGCCTCTGTTGACCAGCGATTTTGCTGCAGAGAGCGCGCGCTGCTCATCGCTCCAGCCAAGCGCTCCTGAAATCTTGGCGGCGTCCATTTTGCCTTTTTTCACAATTGCGATGTAAACCTTGGCCTCGTCTTCGCTTATCTTGAGTTCTGAAATGATGACTTG